>CAZLJS010000263.1:0-2472 GCA_964559895.1 uncultured Sangeribacter sp. | reverse complement strand
AAAAATGTTCGTATGATTCTATAAACATCAAGCAACATGAAAAAGAAAGTCACAGAAGAGAAGTACCTGGTGATTCATGGCTACACCCGTCATGAGCTATCAAAGGTGCTTAACAATTTCAAAGCGGCATTGCCGGAGTTTGTGAACTTACACTTCACAACACAAGGATTAGTGACTACCATCTCACTCTCCGGATACCATGAAAGTGTAGAACCGCTACGATTCAAGCTAGGACAATTGCGCCAGAACTTGATCGATATGTTCCACGAAGAAGTTATCACTACTGAGAATAAGACAGTAGCGCAAATATTAGGACAACTATTGCATGAAAGAGAACTAACCATCTCATGCGCAGAGAGCTGTACTGGAGGCAACATTGCCCATAGGATAGTTCAAGTGCCGGGAAGTAGCAGCTATTTCCAAGGGAGCGTGGTCAGCTACTCCAACGATGTTAAAGTTAATGTGCTTGGTGTGAAACGTACCGACCTTGAAAAAAATGGCGCAGTGAGCCGACAAGTAGTGCAACAGATGGTAGAGGGTGTCTGCCGCATCATGCGCACCGATTGTGGCATTGCCACATCAGGCATCTCCGGCCCCGACGGAGGCTCACTATTCAAGCCGGTAGGCACTGTATGGCTTGCTGTCAAATGCTTGGATAAAGTCGTCACAGAGTGCGTCCATTTCAATGGCAACCGCGACGAGGTGATAGAAAGCGCCACCAATCATGGTATGATAATGCTCATTAACATGCTGCGCAATTCATACATGATTCAGGAGGATTTCAACGACGAATAATCATAACAGAAATTTATTTTACTATCTTTGCAGAATAAATAAGAAAGTATGGGATTTTTTAGTAAACTATTTTCAAAAGAGAAAAAAGAGAAACTAGACTCCGGTATGCAGAAAACGCGTGAAGGAGTTTGGGGTAAAATAACTCGCGCCGTAGCAGGCAAGAGTAAGATTGACGATGAGGTGCTCGACAATTTGGAAGAAGCCTTCATCACGAGTGATGTAGGTGTAGAGACTACACTAAGGATATTGGACCGCATCAAAGAGCGTGTAGCAAGAGATAAATACATGGACTTCTCGGAGCTGGACCGATTGCTATGCGAAGAGGTGACCGATATGCTTGCCGAGAACAATGCAAACGCCTCCATATCAGAGGATTTCACCGTACCCCAATCAGATGACCCATACGTAATTATGGTAGTAGGCGTCAATGGTGTTGGCAAGACTACTACAATCGGCAAACTGGCTTACCAATATAAGAAAGCGGGCAACAGCGTCATACTCGGTGCGGCGGACACCTTCCGTGCGGCTGCTATCGAGCAACTGGATATCTGGGGCGAGCGCGCCGGTGTGCCTGTGATTAAACAGAAGATGGGTAGCGATCCGGCAGCTGTCGCTTTCGATACACTTTCATCTGCCAAAGCTCAACATGCCAATGTGGTAATTATCGACACAGCAGGTCGTTTGCACAACAAGGTTGGCTTAATGAACGAGCTCACCAAGGTCAAAAATGTGATGAAACGTGTAGTGCCTACCGCGCCTCATGAGATTCTATTGGTATTGGACGGTTCCACAGGACAGAATGCCTATGAACAGGCAAAACAGTTTATGGCCGCCACAGAGATTAACGAATTAGCCATCACTAAACTTGACGGAACTGCCAAAGGTGGTGTTGTCATCGGCATTAGCGACCAATTCAAGATTCCGGTAAAATATATCGGCATCGGTGAGGGGATGGAGGATTTACAACTGTTTAATGCTCCGGAGTTTGTAAAATCGCTCTTCGGCTCCACTAAGATTTAAGCGCGGTAGTTATCAAAGGACTACGCAATAATAAGATATAAGGATAGAGATATAAAATAAGATGCAGAAAGGTAGGATTGATATTATCACCATGGGGTGCTCCAAGAATCTGGTAGATTCTGAGCGCCTTATCAAGCAGTTGGAATCTAAAGGTTATACAGTGTATCACGATTCCGACGATGTGCAAGGTGAGATAGTAGTTATCAACACTTGCGGCTTTATCGGAGCGGCAAAGGAGGAGAGCATTGAGATGATTCTCAGCCTGGTTGAGGGAAAGAAGGATGGCGTCATAGGTAAGCTATATGTGATGGGGTGTCTGTCGCAACGCTATCTTGAAGAGCTCAAAGACTCTATACCTGAAGTTGATGCATGGTATGGCAAATTTGATTGGGTAACCATCATGGACCAGCTACCCGACATCTCCGCCACACAATCCAACACTCTGTATAACTGGGATAGAAAGATCACTACCCCCTCCTATTCCGCATATATTAAGATTTCTGAAGGATGCAATCGTTTCTGCGCATACTGTGCTATTCCTCTTATCACAGGCCGTCATCAGTCACGACCGATTGAGGACATTTTATCAGAGACTCGCGAGTTGGTAGCTCAAGGGGTGAAGGAGTTTAATGTCATAGCACAAGACCTCTCAGCCTA
>CAZLJS010000262.1:0-2487 GCA_964559895.1 uncultured Sangeribacter sp. | reverse complement strand
GCGAGAACTCATGCACGAAGGTGCCTATACCCTCCATGACGTTGTCGGAGGTGATTTCATTGGAGCAGGCGTAGTGGTTGAGGCGTACTCCATCGTGTGTGAAGGCTTGCATGGTGATGTTGGCGATGTCGTCGGAATGGGGCCACACGCACTCCGAGGGGACGCCGGAATAGTTCTCGCCATATCCGGCATAAAAGATATACACATTATCAACAAATCCGTCGCCATCGGCATCGTATATTGAGAAATCTATCTCGTCGTCGAGCAGGTCGCAGGCTTCAGTGACCATCGCCGAGGGGTTTGCGTCATCGCCTGAGCTGCCGTTTGCGCCGTAATAGCTGCGGGGATGCGTGAGGCGCACGGGGCCATAGACGTCGAAGGTGGGGGTAAACACCCCTTTGGAGTTATCCACAAACCAATCGCGGGCACTGCCGGTGCCGTTGTTGTCGCTATACCCCTCTTTGTTGAGCATATCGTAGAAGGCTTGCTGCGGGTCGGGGATGCTAAACGATACGTTGTCGTACTCAACGAGTATCACCAATCCATGGAGGTTGCCCGTGGTGGGATATACGGTACCGGCATCCGCGTTGCGGCTACGACGTCGCGCCGCTTGCTGAGCCTCAAGGTGCTGCAGCAGCGACGCATCGTCGATGGTAGATAAAAAGTCTCGTTCTGCCGCGGAGCGTTGCCACTCGTCGTGGGCAGTGACGGAGGAAGCGACAATCTTGCCATCGGCAGTGAGCGTCGCATATTGATAGAACCCCTCATTCTCTAGGAGGAGATGGTTGTCTTCGCTTAAGGTGTAGTGGGCATGTTCGTCACCAACGAGGCGTATAGTGATAGAGGAGCCATCGGAGAGCGTGACGGTGCTGAGACCCGGTTTCGCACAGATAGCGTAAGCGGCGATGTTGGTAGCGGCGAAAAGTAATGCCATTAGTTGTAGTCGCAATGTCTTTGACATAGGTATAGTTGTTTAAATGAGACATTGCAAAATTAGGCACTACAAATGCGTATCCACTTAATCTATCTTAATTTCGCTTCAAAAGTGCAAAATTTTTCACTTTAAGACGTTTTTACTTTGCGAAGGGTGGTTCGGCGGCGTATCACGCTGAGTGTCTGCGGGGTAATGTTGAGATAGGATGCTATATATTTTAGCGGTATCTGGTTGACCATCCAGTCGGGGCGCATCTTGAGGAAATTGTTGTAACGCGTGAAGGCGTCGCCGCGTCCCAGGAAGGTGTATCGTCGTTCAAACACATACAATCCGTCGAGCACATATTGGCTTATCCACTTAGCCCACTCGTGTGAGCTGTCGATCAAGTGCTGGACCAAGCTACCTGAGAGGGTGTAAGCCTCACCGTCGGTGAGGGCATCGACGGAGGCGATGGCGGGCTGATGCTGCATCACGCTGAACATTGACGCCACTATGTCGCCAGCATAGGCAAACCAGCGGGTATCCTCTTCGCCGTCGTCCATGGCGAAGTTGCGGTATATGCCGGAGCGGAGAAAGTATATGGTATCGTTGAGTTTCCCCTCTTCTATCAAGAGGTCGCCTTTCTTAAAGGTGATGGTTGAGACTTTATCGCGTATCAATTCCAGGGCATCGTCGCTGATGGGGGATGCCATACGTAATATTTCATCCAGAGTCAACAAAGGAGGTTCTTTAGGCTGTCTCATTATTTTAGGTAGTTCGTTTAAATTAGCCATGCAAAAATAATAAATTTGTATAGAAGAGTAAAACATAGCGACAAAAAAGGTCAAAATACGGATAAAAAAAGAGCTACCCGACCAAAAGCCGGGTAGCAGGAGTATTTAGATGTAAGAGTTCAGACTACTTACCTTCGTTTTTGAGTTGCTCTTTGAGTGCTTGGAGAGCGCCGAGGTCACCGAGAGTAGTTTTCTCTACAGTGATGTTAGCAGCAGACTCCTCTTTAGCGCGTTTGGGAGCGGAGGGTTTGTTGGCACGAGCCTCAGCTTTTTGAGCATCTTCAGCGATGCGGCTGTGGCTAAGGATGATGCGTTTGCTACCCTTGTTGAACTCAATAACTTTGAATTGGAGAGTCTCACCTTGTTTAGCTTGTGAACCGTCCTCTTTAACGAGGTGTTTGGGAGTAGCGAAGCCCTCAACGCCATGCTCAAGAGAGATCACAGCGCCTTTGTCCATAAGCTCGGAGATAGTACCCTCGTGGATGCTACCAACGGTGAAGATAGTCTCGAATACATCCCAAGGATTCTCCTCGAGTTGTTTGTGGCCGAGGCTCAAACGACGGTTGTCTTTATCGATTTCGAGTACTTGAACGTCGATATCGTTGCCAACCTGAGTAAACTCGCTGGGGTGTTTGATTTTTTTAGTCCAAGAAAGGTCGGAGATGTGGATAAGGCCATCTACGCCCTCTTCGATCTCAACGAAAACGCCGAAGTTAGTGAAGTTACGCACTTTAGCAGTGTGACGGCTGCCGATAGCGTATTTCTCCTCGATGTTCTCCC
>CAZLJS010000261.1:0-2504 GCA_964559895.1 uncultured Sangeribacter sp. | reverse complement strand
AATATTCTGCTGCCAAGGAGCGCCATATGCGTCTGTTGGAGCAGATGAACTTTGCAGTGCCGGCAGACTTCGTCGAGCTAGAGGCTAAATGGCTCGAGGCTGTCAATGAACTCCGCGAGTTCACACTCACCGACACCGACTACTATGTGAACGCGGCTCTCGCCGAGGGTAAAAAGATTCTTGCTGAAGGCGCTCAGGGCACTATGCTCGACGTCGATTTCGGCTCTTATCCCTTTGTGACATCCTCCAACACCGTAGCAGCAGGCGCTTGCACCGGCCTTGGTGTGGCTCCCAACAAGATTGGTGATGTCTATGGCATTTTCAAAGCATACTGCACCCGTGTGGGTAGCGGTCCGTTCCCCACAGAACTTTTCGACGCTACTGGCAAGGAGATACGCGACAAGGGCCACGAATATGGCGCTGTCACAGGACGTGAACGCCGTTGCGGCTGGATCGACCTGGTAGCTCTCAAATATGCCGTCATGGTGGATGGCGTCACCAAGCTCATCATGATGAAGAGCGACGTCCTCGATGAGTTCCCCGTCATCAAAGCTTGCACAGCTTATAAGATCAACGGTGAAATCACCGACAAATTCCCCTTCGACGCCGACGCTGTCGAGATCGAACCTGTATATAAGGAGTTGCCCGGATGGCAGACAGATATGACCGCCATGAAGTCCCCCGAGGAGTTCCCGCAGCAATTCAACGACTATATCCAATTCCTTGAGAAGGAACTTGGCGCTCCGATCGTAATCGTCTCCGTAGGACCCGACCGCGAGCAGACCATCAGACGATAAAAATCAGACGGGGCGGGGGAGTCCTCACCTCCCTCACCCACGTCTTTTTCACTATACTTTAAATTAAAATCTTAAATCAATAAAAACCATGGCAACAGTAAAACCATTTAAAGGTGTCCGTCCTCCCAAAAGCATGGTGGAGGAGGTAGTATCCCGTCCTTACGACGTTCTTAATAGTGAAGAGGCCCGTCAAGAGGCTGAGGGTAACCCCAAATCACTATACCACATCATCAAACCTGAAATAAATTTCGAGACCGGCACAGACGAGCATGATCCCAAAGTTTATGCCAAAGCAGTAGAGAAATTCCACGAATTCCAAGAGAAAGGCTGGCTCGTGCAGGACCCCAAAGAGTGCTATTACATCTATGCACAAACCATGGAGGGCCGCACACAATACGGCTTCGTCATCGGCGCATGGGTCAACGACTATATGGAGGGCCGCATCAAAAAGCATGAGCTCACCCGTCGCGACAAAGAGGAGGACCGCATGAAACACGTTCGCGTCAACAACGCCAACATTGAGCCGGTATTCTTCGCATTCCCCGACAATGAGGCACTCGAGGCCATCATCCGCCGCGTCACTGCCGGTGAGCCGGAGTATGACTTCGTAGCTCCCGATGGCTTTGGCCACACCTTCTGGGTAATCGACGACGACGAGACCATCGCCACCATCACCGCCGAGTTTGCCAAAATACCTAATATGTATATCGCCGACGGTCACCACCGTAGCGCCGCAGCAGCCCTTGTAGGTGCCGAGAAAGCTAAAAACAATCCCCATCACACCGGCAAAGAGGAGTACAACTACTTCCTCGCGGTAGCGTTCCCCGCTTCACACCTCAAGATTATCGACTACAACCGCGTAGTGCGCGACCTCAACGGCAACACCCCGCAAGAGTTCCTCGACAAGCTCTCCAAGAACTTCGTCGTAGAGAAGAAGGGCACCGAGATATATCGTCCCGACCGTCTCCACAACTTCTCACTCTACCTAGAAGGCGAGTGGTACTCCTTGACCGCCAAAGAGGGCACCTACAACGATCAAGACCCCATCGGAGTGCTTGACGTGACCGTCTCCAGCGACCTCATCCTGCGCGACATCCTCGGCATCACCGACCTCCGCAGCGACAAGAGAATCGACTTCGTAGGCGGCATTCGTGGCCTTGGCGAGTTGAAACGCCGCGTGGATAGCGGTGAGATGAAGATGGCGCTTGCCCTTTATCCCGTCACCATGGATCAGCTCATGCAGATCGCAGACACAGGCAATATCATGCCTCCCAAGACCACTTGGTTTGAGCCTAAGCTTCGCTCCGGCCTTGTGATCCACAAACTTGATGACTAATCTTTACCTTATATATAGAAAGGCAATCCGACAGGGTTGCCTTTCTTTTTGTGTCATATCTCTCAAATCAGCCGATATCGCGGCGTAGCCGTTGGTGCTAGGCTCCGGTCGCTGTCAAGCGGACGCTCCAAGGAACGTCCCTACATTCTATAATACTGATAGTCAGTAAGAACTGGGGTGAAGATGGCGCTTAATTTGCAAACGGTGTACTTATAGTCAACCAAAATTTGGAATATACAGAAGCACTACACCGCTTGCGAGTTAGGTGCCTTATCTTTCCTTGATTGTCTTGTACGTTGAATAGTTCTGTGGCAGAATAAGGAAAATTTTTAATTTTTTCTTCCATTTACTTGTGTGATTCGATTTTTCTT
>CAZLJS010000260.1:0-2507 GCA_964559895.1 uncultured Sangeribacter sp. | reverse complement strand
GGTAGCCCCACAAAAGTTAAACAAATCGAGAGTGTAGTATTCAGTGCCAAAGAGGCTCTTCGTCTCGAAGACAACGACGAGCAAATCGAAGACCTCGTGCGTCAACTTATAGCTAATCACACTATTGGTTAATAACCACTTATTGAAATCTTAAAGAATAGAAACAATGGCACAAGAAAATAACCTCATAGTATATTGTGAGTATGACGATGGTCATGTAGCAGACGTTAGCCTTGAGCTCCTCACAAAAGGTCGCGCATTGGCAGACAAGCTTGGCGTAGAGCTCCAAGCTGTAGTGGCCGGCGACAATCTTAAAGGTATCGAATCACAAGTCATGCCTTACGGCGTTGACACTCTATATAAAGTGGAGGATGCCAGAATGTATCCCTATACATCTCTTCCCCACTCATCACTTCTGATCAACCTCTTCAAAGAGTTGAAACCCCAGATCGCGTTCATGGGTGCCACCAGCATCGGTAGAGATTTGGGTCCCCGCGTATCATCCGCACTTCACAGCGGTCTTACTGCAGACTGTACCTCTTTGGAGATCGGCTCCTACACCGACGTTAAGACTCAGAAAGATTACGACAATCTGTTGTATCAAATCCGTCCCGCTTTCGGTGGTAACATCGTAGCAACCATCGTTAACCCGGAATGTCGTCCACAGATGGCAACCGTGAGAGAGGGTGTGATGAGAAAAGAGATTAAAGATCCCGCATACCAAGGCAAAGTAGTTGACCTCGACGTTAACAAATACACTAAGCCCGAAGACTTCATCATCGAGATCTTGGACCGTCACGTAGAGAAATCCAAAGTTAACCTCAAAGGCAGTCCTATCATCGTAGCCGGTGGTTATGGCGTAGGCAGCAAAGAGAACTTTGACCTGTTGCAACAACTCGCCAACACCCTTGGTGCAGAAGTAGGCGCCAGCCGTGCCGCCGTTGACGCAGGATGGGTTGACCATGATCGTCAGATTGGCCAGACAGGTGTGACAGTAAGACCTAAATTGTATATCGCTTGCGGTATCTCCGGTCAGATCCAGCACCTCGCAGGTATGCAGGAGAGCTCACTTATCATCTCCATCAACACCGACCCCGATGCACCTATCAACACCGTAGCTGATTATGTCATCACAGGCCGCATGGAGGATATCGTTCCCAAATTAATTAAGTACTACAAAAAGAATTCTAAATAATGGCAAACTTCTTCACAGACAATTCCGACTTGAAGCACCATCTTCACCATCCCATGATGGAGAAGATCGTAGAGCTTAAAGAGCGTAATTACGCCGATGCCGCCACCTATGACTATGCACCTCACAACTTTGAGGATGCAATGGACTCTTATGAGAAGGTATTGGAAATCGTGGGCGATGTATGCGCTAACACCATAGCAGAGAATGCAGAGAACGTGGATCATCAAGGTCCTCACGTAGAAAATGGCCGTGTAATATATGCCGATGGCACCAAAGCAAACCTTGACGCATGTCGCAAAGCAGGCTTGATGGGAATGGCGATGCCACGTCGTTTGGGTGGTCTTAACTTCCCCATCACACCCTATATCATGGCTGCTGACATCGTTAGCCGCGCTGATACAGGTTTTGAGAACCTTTGGGGTCTGCAAGACTGTGCCGAGACTATTTACGAGTTCGCTTCTGAGGAGCAGAAAGCTCGTTATATCCCTCGCGTATGTGAAGGCGAAACCATGTCAATGGACCTCACTGAGCCTGATGCAGGTTCCGACCTACAATCTGTAATGCTCAAAGCCACTCAAAAAGAGGATGGCTCTTGGGTGCTCAACGGTGTGAAACGATTCATCACCAACGGTGACGCTGATATCCACTTGGTATTGGCTCGCTCAGAAGAGGGTACCAAAGACGGTCGCGGTTTGTCCATGTTTATCTACGACAAGAGAAACGGCGGCGTTAACGTACGTCGTATAGAGAATAAAATGGGTATCAAAGGCTCTCCTACATGTGAGCTCGTTTATAAAGATGCTCCCGCAGAATTGGTAGGTAGCCGCAAACTCGGTCTTATCAAATACGTGATGGCGCTTATGAACGGTGCACGTCTTGGTATCGCTGCTCAGTCAGTAGGTGTCAGCGAGATCGCTTATCGCGAGGCTTTGGCTTACGCTAAAGACAGAAAACAATTCGGCAAAGCAATCATCGAGTTCCCCGCAGTATCAGAGATTCTTTCAGTAATGAAAGCCAAACTCGATGCTTCCCGCACACTCCTTTACGCTTGCGCCCGCTTTGTAGATATGTATAAGATCTACGATGATATCTCACGTGAGTCATCCTTGACCAAAGAGCAAAAAGCAGAGATGAAAGCTTACAGCCGTTTGGCAGACGCCTTCACTCCGTTGGCTAAAGGCATGACATCTGAGTATTGCAACCAGAACGCATATGATTGCATCCAGATCCACGGTGGTTCCGGCTTCATGAAAGATTATGCTTGCGAGCGCGTTTACAGAGATGCCCGCATCACATCAATCTATGAGGGTAC
>CAZLJS010000259.1:0-2514 GCA_964559895.1 uncultured Sangeribacter sp. | reverse complement strand
GCGAAATAACGTTGGTACAAGCCATAGAAGCCGCGGCCGTGGCGTGCCTCATCTTTAGCCATCTCGTGAACGGTGTCGTGGATAGCGTCGAGGTTGGCTGCCTTTGCGTTTTTAGCGATACGCATCTTGTCGGCGTTAGCGCCTGCCTCTGCGTGCATACGTTTCTCTACGTTGGTCTTAGTATCCCAAACCACGTCGCCGAGGAGCTCAGCAAATTTAGCAGCGTGCTCTGCCTCTTCCCATGCGTAGCGTTTGAAGGCCTCCGCGATCTCGGGATAACCCTCGCGGTCTGCCTGACGTGACATTGCCAGATACATACCTACCTCTGTGCACTCTCCCATGAAGTGTGCGTTGAGGTCTTTCTTCATCTCGTCGTCAACATCTTTTGCGATGCCGATCTCATGTTCAGTCACGAAATTGAGAAGTGCTTCCTCTTCCATCTTTTTGAATTTAGAAGCGGGTACATTGCATTGAGGGCATTTCTCAGGTGCGGTCTCACCTTCAGCCACATATCCACAAACGGTGCAAATCCATTTAGTTGCCATAATTTGTTGTCTTTAGTTTAGATTTATAATTAGTTAATTTAGAGTGTCTTAGTTGTGACGTTTGCATTTATCGCATAAACCATAGAAAGTGACCTGCATATCCACCTTCCCCGGACCGCCGTAGAGCTTCATCGCGTTCCAGTCGTTGGGTTGGACCGGTATGTCGGTGATGCAGTGACATTCATTGCAGTATAGGTGGGCGTGAGGGGTGAGGTCGGCGTCGAAGCATAGCGGGTTATTGTCTATGCTCACTGTCTGCACCACGCCCATCTCGCGGAAGAGCCGCAACGTGTTGAATACCGTAGTGCGCGACAGCAGCGGTGTCTCCTCCTTCAATCCGGCGAATATCTCATCGGCGGAGTTGTGGTCGCGATGGTTGAGCAGATACTCCAGCACCATCAGCCTCTGGCTCGATGGCCGTATCCCAAACTGCCGTAGTATATCTAATGCCGATGACATATCTCTTTTATGGTTTATTTTGATATTTAACAATATTGGATTTAGTACAATTTTGAATCCGATGCAAAGGTAATACAATTTTTTAATTAATGCAATAGTTTGAGTAAAAAAAAATCCGTACTTTTGCGAAATATGTATGACCACAGGATAGAGCGAGAGGTTGACGCCGCGTTGCGCGGCATCGACGCAGGGATATTAGTCACCGTGAGTGGTGGTGCCGACAGCATGGCGTTGCTACATGCCATGCACCGTTTGGCTAGGCCAATGGTTGCGGCGCACTGCAACTTCCATCTCCGCGGCGAGGAGAGTATGCGCGACCAGCGGTTTGTCGCCGCGGAGTGCCGGCGCCTCGGAGTGGAGCTGTTGACGACGGATTTCGACGTGCCGCGCTACATGACGGAGCGGGGCGTGACCATGGAGATGGCGTGTCGTGAGCTGCGCTACGACTGGTTCCGCGCCATAAAGCGTGAGCGGCAGTTGGCGCGCATCGCCACGGCGCATCACCGCGACGACAACATAGAGACCATGCTGCTCAACATGCTGCGCGGCAGCGGTCCCGACGGGCTGAAAGGGATGGTGCCCGACACCGGAGAGATCATCCGTCCCCTGCTGGAGGTGTCGCGTGCCGAGATCGTGGCATACCTGGAGAGCATCGGCGCCACGCATATCACCGATTCGAGCAACCTCACCACGGAGCCGGACCGCAACTTCCTCCGCCTGGAGGTGCTGCCGCTGCTCCGTTCGCGGTGGCAGGGTGCCGACAAGGCATTGGCGACCACGCAGCGCAACATGCTACGCGCCTCACGCATCTGCGACCGATACCTCAATGACCTCCTTGGCGACGCCCCCGACCACGCCACCGCCTCACACATCCTCGCCAGCGCCGACCCTGCCAGCGCCATACATCACCTGCTAAAGCCCCACGGCGCCACGGCCGCGGTGGAGGAGGAGCTCACACGCGCCTTGTCGGACCATAGCCCCGAGCCACGGCAATGGCGTCTCACCGATGGCAAGACGCTCATCCTGCAGCGCGGCGAGATACGCATCTATCCACCCTTTGACGCCGCCCACTACCATATCCGCCAGACAGCCATATATAATAAGGTGGAGGAGGAGCGCCTACGCGCCCGCGACATGAGCCGCGCCTACTTCAGCCGACCACTGAGCGAATACCGCGTCAGGGCGCGGCGCGACGGCGACAAGATGCGTCCCATAGGTATGCGTGGCATGAAAACCGTCAGCGACATATTGAAAGAGGCGGGAGTGCCATTGCCATATCGCAAAGACTATCCGGTGCTGGTCGATGCCGTCACCGACCAAGTCGTCTGGGTGCCCGGCTGCAAACGCTCCGACGCCGACACCGTCCGGGATGGCATCGCCTATGAGTTTGTGATGGAGGAGGGGGAAGGATGAGGCAGAGATGATGATGAGATGATGCAGAGATGATGCAGAGATAAATCTTATGAGTCTTATAAATCTTATAAGTCTTATACGAATTATATGAATTATA
>CAZLJS010000258.1:0-2517 GCA_964559895.1 uncultured Sangeribacter sp. | reverse complement strand
AAGGAGCCTCGGCGGAGATGCCAGCCAGGCCGGTGGCGAGGAGCATCTGCGCACCGTAAGGGATGACGCACTGGATGATACATGCCGCAGTGTCGAGGATGCTCGCCGTCTTGCGCGGATCTACGCCGAAACGGGTGGAGATGTCGCGCGCCATGTTGCCCGTGGTGAGGATGGCGACGGTGTTGTTGGCGGTGCATAGGTTCACTAGCCCTACCAGGATGGCGATGAGTGCTTGAGCGCCGCGGCTGCCGTTGATTTTGCGTGTCATCAGCTTGAGCAGATAGTCGATGCCACCCATGGCCTTCACCATGCCAAGCATACCTGTGGCGAGGAGCGTGACGATGATAAGGTCGCCCATGCCGTCGATGCCTTTACCCATATATCCCGCCAATTCAAAGGGTGTGTGGCCGTAGAATAATGCTAATATAAACGCCGCTACGATGCCACACGTGAGCACCAACACCACGTTCAACCCCACTAATGCCAATACGATAATCAGCAGATAGGGGATAATCATAAGCAATTTCACATTCTCGGGCGATGTGATCTCGTTGACGTTCGCACCGATGAAGATATATATCAGCAGCGTGATGAGCGCGGCAGGGAGCGCGATACGCAGGTTGGCTTTGAATTTCTCGTTGGCTTTGATGCCTTGTGTGCGCGTTGCGGCGATGGTGGTGTCGGAGATGAACGACAGGTTGTCGCCAAAGAAGGCGCCGCCGATGACCACTGCTACGAATAGCGCGGTGTCGGTGGATCCTTGGTGCGCCAGCTCCACTGCCAAGGGTGTGAGCGCCACCACGGTGCCCACAGAGGTGCCGATAGATAGCGATATGAGACAGGCGGCGATGAAGATGCCGGGGATGAGCATACTGTCGGGGATGATCTTCAGCGTCACGGCGACCATGGCGTCGATGGCTCCGGTCTCTTTTGCCATGGAGGCAAATGCTCCGGCGAGGATGAAGATCCATATCATATATATGATATTATAGTTGCCCGCTTCTTTGGAGAAATACTCTATGCGTTGCGCCAGGGGACGACCGGTGTCGATAGCCACAGCCCATATCGACGCTACAAGGAGCGCCACGGGAAGTGGCATGACGTAGAAGTCACCCATGATGATGGATATCACCAGATATAGGAATATGAAAAGGAGGACGGGGGAGAGTGCTAGTAAGCCTTTGGTTTTAGTCATAGATAGTCTCTGAAATATTCTGCAAAATTACTGAAATTTCGGGAATAAAAAAGCCCCGCAGTATAACTCTGCGGGGTACATCTGTCGATATTCGACATCTGTGGATTGATTATTGTGATTGGATTGACGTTCCTACACTAGTTTTGCTGATACCTCTTTGATGCGGCGCAAGGCTTCTGCTATTAGCTCCTCGCTGGTGGCATAAGAGAGGCGGATATAACCGGGAGCTTCGAAGGCGGCGCCATCGACGCAAGCCACGTGGCCCTCCTCGAGGAGGTACATCACATAGTCACCGGAGGTGTTGATGACTTTGTCGCCGTATTTCTTGCCGATGTAATAAGATACGTCGGGGAAGAGATAGAAGGCGCCCTCAGGGTCTTTGAATGACCATCCGGGGATATCGTGGGCGAGCTTGACGATGAGGTTGCGACGGTTCTCGAAGGCTTTTCTCATCTCCTCTACGCAGTCTTGGGGACCGTTGTAGGCTGCCTCAGAGGCTTTCTGCGCGATGGAGGAGGTACCTGAGGTATATTGTCCTTGCAATTTGCTTACGGCTTTGGCGATCTTCAGCGGACCTGCCATGTAGCCCATGCGCCAACCGGTCATGGCATATGCTTTGGAGACGCCGTTGATGATGACAGTGCGCTCCATCATGTCGGGGAATGTGGCGATAGATGGTGTGGTGGTGCCGCGGTAGGATATATGTTCGTATATCTCGTCGGCGATGATCAGGATATCGGGATATTCACGGAGCACGTCAGCGAGAGCTTTCAGCTCGTCGGCGGTGTAGATGGCACCGGTGGGGTTGCTCGGTGTGTTGAGGATGATCATCTTGGACTTGGGAGTGATGACGGAGCGCAACTGCTCGGGAGTGATTTTAAACGCGTTGGCGGGGTCTCCCATCACGCATACAGGCACGCCTTCGGCGAGTTTCACCATCTCTACGTATGATACCCATGCTGGAACGGGTATAATCACTTCGTCGCCGGCGTTGATAGTGGCAACTACCACGTTGCACAGCTCATGTTTTGCGCCGTTGCCGACTACGATATTGGCGGGTTCATAGCTTAGATTGTTCTCTCTCTTGAGCTTGTCGCAGATAGCTTGACGCAGCGACAGGTATCCGGCAATAGGGGTATAATGCGAGAAGTTATCATCGATGGCCTTCTTGGCGGCCTCTTTGATAAACTCCGGAGTGTTGAAATCCGGCTCCCCGATAGACATATTTATCACGTCGATACCTTGGGCCTTAAGCTCCGCACTCTTCTGCGACATAGCTATTGTAGCTGAATCGGCAAGAGCTAACACGCGACTTGCAATTT
>CAZLJS010000257.1:0-2517 GCA_964559895.1 uncultured Sangeribacter sp. | reverse complement strand
TTTGTTTGTAAAAATCATAATAGAATGCGTTTATCTGATCTACAGCCGGGAGATACCGGTGTAATAATAAAAATCTTAGGTCATGGAGCCTTTCGTAAGAGGGTCATGGAGATGGGGTTCGTAAAGGGAAGAGTTGTAAGGGTTCTTCTTAATGCTCCGCTGCAAGACCCAATTAAATATTCCATTATGGGTTATGAGGTCTCCTTGCGCCGTGCTGAGGCTAATCTTATAGAGATAGTCAGCGATTCAGAGGTTAAGGATGAGGCCGATCTGCAGTTAGTAAATACTGAGACTACCCCCGAAGCTAATATAGAACCATGTGATTGTCCTACAGAGACAACTAGTGTTAAAGATAGTGATCGCAGTAAGGTGATAAATGTAGCATTGTTGGGAAACCCCAATTGCGGCAAGACATCTATGTTTAATATCGTTTCCGGAGCACATGAACATGTAGGTAATTATGCCGGTGTCACAGTTGGTGCCAAAGAGGGCTCTCTAAAATATAAAGGGTATAAGATTAATATTGTCGATTTGCCAGGTACTTACTCCTTGAGCGCATATTCCCCTGAAGAGGAATACGTGTTGAGGTATCTAAAAACAGAGACCCCGGATGTTATCGTCAATGTAGTGGTTGCGTCAAACCTAGAGCGTAATCTATACCTAACTACGGAATTAATTGATATGAACCGTAGCATGGTTATCGCTCTTAATATGTTTGATGAGCTAAAAAAGAATAATATCAAACTTGATTATAAGCATCTTGGTAAGATGATGGGTGTGCCCATCGTTCCAACAGTTGCATCCTCAGGTCAAGGTGTAAACGACCTTTTGGATACCATCATCGACATATATGAAATGAAGCAGCCGGATATACGCCATATCCATGTCAAATTACACTCAGAAGTAGAGACAGCTGTTTCGCTCCTTAACGATGATATGAAACATTATCCCGAAGTAAGCAGTATGTTCTCGCCGCGTTATCTGGCCATCAAGTTCCTGGAGAAAGATCCGGAGGTGGAACGTATGCTTTCTACTGCGGAGAGGTATCCCCAATGGGTGAAACTGCGTGAGAGTGAAACGAAACGTATTGAGGATATACTACATGAGGATGTGGCTTCCATCGTCGCTTCTGAAAAATATGGTTTTATCAAGGGTGCACTTGCCGAGACTATGGTGGAAGATGAAAAGAAAGAGTCGCGAACCACAAAAATCATTGATGCTTTTGTGACTAATAAGCTTTTCGGTTTTCCCATTTTCCTATTGATAATGTGGCTAATGTTCTGGGCTACATTCCAAATAGGTTCTTATCCCATGAGTTGGATAGAGAGCATAGTAGGCTGGATATCTGATATTGTCAGCACATATATGCCAGCCGGCCCATTTAAGGATCTTTTGGTAGATGGTATCATAGGTGGCGTGGGAAGTGTGATTGTCTTCCTTCCCAATATCTTGATCCTGTATATATTTATCTCCTTCATGGAGGATTCGGGATATATGTCGCGTGTGGCGTTTATTATGGATAAAGTGATGCATAAGATTGGCTTACATGGCAAGTCCTTTATACCATTGGTTATGGGATTTGGTTGCAATGTGCCATCCATCATCTCAACGCGTATCATTGAGAGTAAATCTAGCCGATTGATAACTACACTATTGATACCTTTTATGAGTTGTTCTGCCAGAATTCCTATATATGTGGTATTGGTGGGATGCTTCTTCCCCCAAAATGGCGGACTAGTATTTGTATCACTATATTTAATAGGTATAATCATAGCAATCTTGACTGCAAAGCTGCTACGTAAGGTGTGGTTTAAGACAGATGAGACACCTTTTGTGATGGAGTTGCCGCCCTACCGTATGCCGACAGCTAAGGCTACAATGCGAGGTATGTGGAGCAAAGCTAAACAGTATCTACATAAAATGGGTGGTATAATCTTGGTAGCCTCCGCTATAATATGGGCACTATCCTATTTCCCTAGATATGAGATTTCTGAAGTGCCTACTGAATATAAAGCTAATGCCATATCTGAGATGAGGGCTTTTGACGCTCAACAGGTAGATTCATTATCAGAGGAAGAAATAGATGATATGGTAGTAAATGAATATCAACAAGAGAATTCAATCCTAGGCCGTATTGGTAAAACTGTAGAGCCTGTTATGGCCCCGTTGATGATGGACTGGAAAGCTACTGTGGCGCTTCTTGCCGGATTGCCGGCTAAGGAGGTCGTGGTATCTACAATGGGCGTTCTTTACACCGGTAATGGCGATGATGACGCTGTATTGTCCAAAAAGTTGGTTACTCCATCGCCTATTACAGGGAAGACCCCGTTCACACCGCTTTCTGCATATGCATTTATGGTGTTTGTGCTTATCTATTTCCCATGTATCGCAACACTTGTAGCAGTGGTTAAAGAGACACATTCATGGAAATATGGAATGTTCTCACTCCTTTATAATACCTTGATCGCATGGATTATCGCTTTTGCAATAGTGAGAATAGGTTCGCTATTTGTATAG
>CAZLJS010000256.1:0-2561 GCA_964559895.1 uncultured Sangeribacter sp. | reverse complement strand
TCCAACTAAAAGCATTGCGCGTCATCGATGGTAACATCTTTATGCTCGGCCACCTACTGGGCGGTTTGAGCGCGGCTAATGAGAACGAAGCTCGCATCGCCACTTCCGGCACCTTGCAAGAGGGTTTCGTCATCAAATGCGACGCCACAGATGGTAGCTGGATCAGCGCAAAGGACAACACAGGCATGAGCATCGGCGGCTATTACGACGTATTTAAAAGTGGATCTGATTTGTATCTGTATGGCTACCAGATGAATGCCACCACAGGTGTATATATCGAGAAATATGCCGACAATAACGACTGGGAGATGGTAGAGCGCAACACTCTCCTGGCAGGAGGCGGCAGCCCCTCCACCGCGTCCAACTGTCTATACGACAGCACTTCAGGCAATATCGTGGTATCTCTCCGCGGCAACAAAGCGGTGACATTAGCGGGTAGCGAGGATACGCTCACACCCTCCTCCTGGGGCTCTGTGATCGCGTCATTCAACATCTCCGGCAACTCAGCAGTAGCTGCCGTGGCTGCCGACACCTCTTATAGCACCGACAAAGATGCTGTCATCGTCACCACCGCGGCGCCCATCGCTGTCGCTATATACAACGCCGCAGGTATGGAGGTAGCCAACACTACCGTCGCTGCCGGAACTACCCGTTTCCCCCTATCGCAAGGTGTGTATATGGTCAATGGCAACAAGCTCATAGTCAAGTAATAGCAGTTTAGCGGCAAAATAACGCCACTTATCATCAAAATCCCGCAGCTCAACAGTAAAAGCCGCGGGATTTTTTTGTGCTTTCACATATTTTTTGTAACTTGCATCAATTTTGTAATAATCTAATTTTCTAAGACATGAGAAAAATTCTACTAAGTTTCGCGGCAATAGCCGCCGTAGCCTCTATGCAGGCTGAATCTACCACCTATAGCGTTAACGACGCTACAGATGTACAAGGCACTCACAACGAGACAACCTACAAAACAGACGATGATGGTAACCCCACAACCGATGTTGCTTCTTACGAAAACTACCAACCGGTAGAATCCTTAAAACTAGGCGACTACTCTTTCACCTTCAGCGCTAATGAAGAGGCTAAGACTCAGCCCGCTTACTACAACTCCAAATCAGGAGACTGGACGATACGTCTTTATGCCAACAACATTATGACTATCACCTCCACTAAGGACCTCAGCAGCATCGCGTTCACCTTCGCATCTGCCGTCTCCGGTTTCACCGCAACTCCCTCTGAAGGCTCCGGTACTCTCTCTACCGACAACAAGACCTATACTTGGAATCGCCCTCAGACAGAGCAAATTATCAACAGCGTATCCTTCACTATCGACAAGAATTGCCGCATCAGTTCTGTGACTTTCGCCGACGAAGCCGCTGCCGAGCCTGAGACTATTAAATTCACCCAAGTCTATTCCGGCATCAAAACAGGTGAATACAAATACGTTCTCTATTTCTCTCAGCAGACAGATGAGTCATCCATCTCATGCATCGTAAATCCTCTCGATGCCTCCTACACCTACGGATACCTACAGCCCACCAGCGTGACTCCCGACGAGGATGACTTCATCAATGTGCTCCCCTCACAGGCGTTCATCATCACTGAAGATGGCACCAACAGTTCCGGTTTCCCATACTTCACCATCAAAGACGAGAGCGGCAGATACCTCTATATGTCAGGTACTTACAACAGCTTCAACGTCTCCACCGATCGTCAGACAGACGATAGCGACCGCTGGGATATCACTTTTGACGAGAATGGCTACGCTCTCATCAAAAACGTTGCTACCGGCAAGACCATCCAATACAGCGTTAAGTACAAAAGCGCCGGCGCTTATACCGACATTAGCGAGGATAACCTCCTCCCGATACTCTATGTAGAGTATGTATCACAATATCCCGAGAAGATCTGGTTGATCGGCTCTCCCGAGGGTTGGGACATCAACGGTAAAGACGCATGGACACTCGCTGAGACATCAGAAGGCGTTTACAACGGCAGATTCACCATCAACAGCGGCGAGGCAATGTTCCGCTTCTACACAGCTACAGGCGACTGGGAGACTAACTCAATCGGCGCACAGGTAGATGACAACCCCGTTGACATCACTCTCACTGACGGCATCTACAATGGCGCTGCTGTAAATGGTAAAGGTAGCTGGAACATCCCCGCTTGGGAGACAGGCATCCTCGATATCACCGTTGACCTTGCCAACATGAAAGTACAGTTCAAACACATCGACGACTCTGGTGTCAGCTCAATAGCTACCGACAACGCCGCTGCCGAGTACTACACTATCAATGGCATCCGCATGAATAGCAACAGCCTCACACCCGGCTTGTATATCAAACGCGTGAACGGCAAAACCGAGAAAGTAATCATCAGAAAATAATTTGATATTATATCTTCATGAAAGGGAGCGCTACGCAGCGCTCCCTTTTTTTGTGGCAATAAGCGGTGCCTAATGCCATACAAGGGGCTACCGCCTGACAACTTCGGGCTCGCGCCCTCAGCACTGCTAAAGCTAGGCCTTGCGCCCTAGCTTTATAGAAGGACCCGCA
>CAZLJS010000255.1:0-2590 GCA_964559895.1 uncultured Sangeribacter sp. | reverse complement strand
GGGTTAACGTTTTTGCCCGACATATCGGGGCTGGTATCCACGTGAGCGATGAAGCCTACTGTGGGCACCTCTTTGTCGGTGTTGGAGGGTAGGGTTGCCATAAGGTAACCATTGTCGTCGAGGGATATCTCCTCGAGGCCCATCTCTTTGAGGACCTCCTCCAAGTGACGAACGAATATCATCTGACCCGGTGTGGAGGGTGTGAGATTGGTAAGTTCGTCGCTTTGTGTATCATATTTCACAAAGTCTAAAAAGCGATCTACAACTGTCATGGTAGTCTGATTTGGTTTATTTTCTGCAAATTTAACCTTATTTCTTCAATCATGCCCTATTTTATGTGAAAAATTTTGGGCGATGTTGATAGCGAAAATGATAATTATTGATGCTTTTATTTGTGAATGAGATATTTTTGCTATAAATTTGCAGAATAACAACTACAAAAGCTAGTGGATATCTAATTAAGAACTAACTGAATTCAAGACCATATGAAAAAATCTGTACTTATCGGGCTTACCATGGCCACAGCACTGAGCGTTTCAGCCGGTGGACCGCGTAAAGCCATACCCGTCGCAGTCGGTGATAAATCTCCCGTTGTGCAAGTAGTATCTACTACAAAACTATCTAAGGATGTCGTGATGCAGAAACGCCAAAGCGGCAACCTTTCCAACAAGACTCTCACTATCAACAATCTAAAGCGGTTACCGGTCAATCAGAGTACCAATCGCCTTTCGCTTCGCGGCGTCGAGGAGACCACATCAGGTTTCTTTGAAGGATTTGAAGGGTCGGACGGTAATCGTGAGTGGCTGCCCGAGAATTGGTATATCCTCTCTAAGGATGAGGCAACCAGCTGCCCCTGGTATGTAGGTAAAGCAGACAGCTATTATACTGTCTATGATGGGGTATATGCGGCAATGATTAATTATGATGAGCAGCATACCGATGAGTTTCTTGTGACTCCCTCCTTCACCGTGCTCCCCAACGATGTGCTGTCGTATATGTATTATGACATGCCGCTTTATTACTTCAGCTTGGACAACCTCGATTGGGACACCTATGAATATTCCGGCGACAAGGTACAGGTCATGACCTTGAAACTCCTTATCACAGAGGATGACGGTGCTACCTGGACCACTCTCAAGGACTATGCAGATGAATATGTTGATTACGACTTTTATCAGCTTTATTATGGCGAAGGGTGGAAAGAAACCTCTATCTCCCTCAGCCAATATTCCGGCAAGCAGGTGCGCTTAGCCTTTGAGTATGAAGGCACTGATGGATGTGTGTGCATGATCGACAATGTGAGCGTGATGCCTAAGGAACTTACGCCCAGCTATTCCGTGCCCACCTTTACTCTGTATAGCGGTGTCAATCGCGGATACTTCTATGAAACTAATTCAATAGCCATTGAGCCGGTTTTCTCACCGGTGACATGGACCAACACTACTTCCGATAGTGATGACCTCTCCTTCACTTGGACTTATGACAATGAGACCATAGGGGAGTACAACACCTCCTATTCCAAGGATTTGGAAATGATATACCATCCCACACACCGCAAGACCGATGAATATAATTTCTATCATACACCGATGCTGAAAGCCTCTGCCGAAGGTTTCCGTGATGGTGAATATACACGCCAATATGTCCAAGCGGGTGGCAGACCGGATTTCGAGTATGAAGAGGAGGAGGGCCTTTATGAATATGGCTACTCACCCTACGATATCTATAACGAAGGGTTGGAATATGTGAGATATACAAACACGGATGCTATTCCGTTTGGTTATAGCGAGCGTTCAGACAAATATTGGACAGACTATTCCTTCCCCGATCCGGATGACCAAGTGGATGGCAACTATGCCTATGTGGATGGCATCATGAACATCTATCAGCCTTCAGAATCCCCGTTGGTGATTAAAGGTGGTTGGGTACACGCCGTGGCTTTGAATCTGAATCCCGAACATGAGTACACCCTTGAGATAATACCTCTCACCGAGGAGGGCACGCTGGGCCAACCATTGGCGACCGCTAAAAGTACCGAAGTTCAGGTGGATCCCCTCACCGACTTTGGTGATGGCACCTCTGCCGTTGCTGTCTTGTTTAACTTCGACAATCCGGTGGTGATGAGCCGCGATGTATGCGACCAATACGTGGTGCGCTTCACCGGCATCCATGGCTGTGGCGATTATTTCGAGCCTGTTAGGTCATTATACGACAACCCCGACGGACTATATGTCGGTGTGGTGCAGAAGGTGGTTAGCTGGATGAACAATCCCCAGACCTCCCTCACTATGTTGGCTCGCTTGCTTGGCAAACGTGTGGCGTTCTCTATCATGCTTGACGCCGAGTATCCATGGTTGCAGGGTGATGATGAGGTGATGCTGGAGAACAATGTCGGCACGTTGGCGCTTGATAGCTTCTACAGTGGCGAAGATATCACCGTCACGGCTCCGGAATGGCTCAGCGTCTCTATCACCGGCGTGGATGAGGATTGCGTGGCTACATTCACCGTGACCGGAGAACCTGATGCCGACCAAGCTAAGGTGACATTGTCAGTGCCCGGCATAGATAAAGTCGTTACCGTCAAGAATGC
>CAZLJS010000254.1:0-2595 GCA_964559895.1 uncultured Sangeribacter sp. | reverse complement strand
ATAAAGGTTTCGACATACACCTCTATTATATATAGATACAAAGATAGTGAACAGGTTTTAGACATACCCGTCAAGGGTTCGGCAGCGTTGGAGAACGCTATGCACGCGTTGACGCTGATGCTCCTGCTGGGCTACGCTCCCGAGGAGATAAACCGCCGTTTCGCGCAGTTGCACCATATCGACACGCGCCTCAACGTCAGTGAGGGTGTCAACGGTTGCTCGGTGATTCACGACGGTTACACTGCCGACATCGCCTCATTGCTCCCCGCCCTCGACTTTATGCGACGCCGTGCCGTGGCGGGACAGACACATACCCTTATCCTCTCAGACCTGGAGGACCGTAGCGATAAGTCTTACCACCTGATAGCCACGCTGTTGCGCAATGCCGGCATCGACCGCTTCATCGCCATTGGCGAAGGGTTTGAGGCACATAAGCAGCTGTTCCGCACCAATAGCCTGTTCTACGCCACCGCTGCGGAGTGTATGGCACACCTCTCCACCTCAGACTTCAACGACGAGATTATCCTGGTGAAGGGTTCGCCGGAGTCGGGCGTGGATAGCATCGCCGAGAACCTCGAAGCGCGTAAGCATGAGACAGTTATGCACGTCAACCTCGACGCGTTGGTGCGCAACTTCAACCATTACCGCGCAGCGCTCCCCGCGGGCACGAAGGTCACCGCGATGGTGAAGGCCTCCGCCTACGGGTTGGGTAGCTACGAGGTGTCGAAGACGCTACAAGCGAGCGGCGCCGCCTACCTGGCAGTGGCAGTACTCGACGAGGGTGTGGCGCTGCGTGAACAGGGCATCACCATGCCTATCATGGTCATGAACCCCAAGGTGGTCAACTATAAATCGCTCTTCGCCTACCGTCTGGAGCCGGAGATATATAGCCTGGAGATGCTGCGCGACGTGGTCCGCGAGGCGGAGAAGAACGGCGTGGAGCAGTATCCCGTGCACCTCAAGCTCGACACCGGTATGCACCGCACCGGCTTCATCCCCGAGGAATTGAGCACCGTGGCGGAGATACTTTGCAGCCAACGCTACGTGGTGGCTGCCTCAGCCTTCTCGCACCTTGCCACGGCAGACTGCCTCGACATGGATCAATACACCTTGGCGCAGATTCACCGCTTTGAGGAGATGACCGCCACGCTACAGCAGTCGTTGCCCTATCCTATATTGCGACATATCCTCAACTCGGCAGGCATCATCCGTTTCCCGCAGTACGCCTTCGACATGGCGCGCCTAGGCATCGGCTTGTATGGCATCAACACGCTCCCCGCGCCTGTGGTCAACGAGCTCAGCGTGGTGGCGTCGCTACGCACCGTGATTATCTCGCTGCGTGAGTGGGAGGCAGGCGAGGCAGTGGGGTATAGCCGTCGCGGAGCGCTATCACGTCACTCCAAGATAGCCACCATCCCCATAGGATACGCCGATGGCATGAACCGCAAGTTTGGCAATGGCGCCATACGCGTGCTCATCAATGGCAAAGAGGCCCCCACGATAGGTAATATCTGCATGGATGCCTGTATGATAGATGTGACGGATGTGGAATGTAGCGTAGGTGACGAGGTGGAGATCTTCGGCGAGAATATGCCTATCGAGCGGCTCTCCGACGTGCTGGGCACCATCCCTTATGAGGTGCTTACCTCCGTGTCGCCGCGTGTGAAACGCATCTATTTCAGAGAATAAAACACCTTATTATATAGCAAAGCTGCGCTACCCTTTGGCTCCCCATAGGAGCTTTTGGCGTAGCGTGGCAGCGAAGTCCAGCGCTTTGCGACGTACTAATGGCGTGGGCGCATCGGCGCAACGTACCGTGAGCGTGGTGCCGCAGGGGAGGTCAAACGATCTGCCGTCGATGCTCACGCGGTAGGAGTGCGCGCGCGACGTGGTGTGTAGCGTCAACGTGGCTCCCGCCTCCACGACCAAAGGTCGCATGGTGAGCGTGTGCGGCGCCACAGGATTGAGAATCATGCAGCGCAACGTGGGCTGCACGATGGGTCCCCCTACCGAGAGGTTGTAGCCCGTGGAGCCTGTGGGCGTGGAGATGATAAGCCCGTCGGCGAGGTAGTCGGTGAGGAATAGATCGTTGACAGAGGTGTGTATGTTGATCATCGAAGAGGTGTCGGCCTTGAGCAACGCTATCTCATTGAGCGCGTAGGGGTGGACGTCGGCGGGGAACCCGTCCCCCTCGATTTTGAGCGTCATGCGCGGCTCTATCAGTAGATTATCATTGAGGATGTCGGGCACCACGAGGTGCGACTCCCCCAACGTATAGGCGGTTAGGAATCCCAAATGGCCGGTGTTGACACCGAGCAGTGGGGTAGTGGCGGTGGGCGCCCATTTGGCGGCTTGTAGCAACGTGCCGTCGCCGCCCAAGCTGATGATGAGGTCAGTGTCGGCAGAGGCGTGCTCCACATTATTAATATTAGCGACGCCGGAGACGCCACCATCGTGAAGAAGATAGCGAGCAAAAGCTGACTCTATCTCGCAGCAAAAGCCGCTCTTGCGCAGCATGGCGATGAACGACCCTATCTCTTGCAGACGCGACGTCTGGTAGGTGTTGCCGTAGATAGATATCTTGGATATTTTCAT
>CAZLJS010000253.1:0-2597 GCA_964559895.1 uncultured Sangeribacter sp. | reverse complement strand
CCTTTATTGAAAACGTATTCCCAATGCTCCATATCGGCATCATGTTTCTGGCGATAATAGGCGCCAATATCGGGGTATAGCTTATCCATATCCCTGAAGAACTGTATGGACACGCCACTCACATGATTGCTATGAAGATGGAAAATGTCGGCAAGAGCCTGCATCGTGTCGGGCGCGGCGTTGAAACACTCCGTGCAGTCGCGACGATGATTGTCCAAGAAACGGTCTATCACCTCGGCGATAAACTGATTCTTGCTCTCGAAGATCTGATACAGCGTACGCTTGGACATAGACAACTCCGATGCCACCGAATCCATGGTGAGGCTCTTGAGACCTCGCTCACGCATCAGATTCACACCTACGTCTATGATATGCGACCTGTTTTCTACTTTTATCTCCATGTACTATTAAGTTTTTCCGTTTCTCTACCGGATTTTTGAGTCTCAAACAATGTGATTATTAAGTGGTTTTAACCCATCTAATGTTCATCCATCATTCTTCTCAAATATCATGGCGCAAAATTATATAAAAAACTTGGAAACTCAATTAGCGTTTTCAAGTTTTTAGCAATATCTATGATAATTTTTTTATGTTTCGGTAAATGAGTGCAATTTATTAACTTTGCACCATATAAAATTAAGAATAATATGTTTTCCGGAATAGTAGAAGAGGCTGCCCGCGTGGTAGCGATAAAGAGAGATGGCGGCAACGTGCATCTCACCATGAAATGCACCTTCACCCCTGAATTGAAGATAGACCAAAGCGTGGCTCACAACGGCGTATGCCTCACCGTGGTCGATTTCCCCGACAAAGAGTGCTATACAGTGACAGCTATCCAAGAGACACTGCAGCGCTCCAACCTCGGCGACCTCAATGTCGGCGACCTGGTCAACCTCGAGCGTAGTATGCTCATGAACGGCCGCCTGGACGGACATATCGTGCAAGGTCACGTAGATACCACCGCCACTTGCGTCAACGTGGAGGAGGTGGATGGCAGCACGTATTTCACCTTCCGATATGAGGTTTCACCCGAATTGGTGCACAAGGGATACGTCACCGTGGAGAAAGGCTCCATCACCGTCAATGGCGTCAGCCTCACCGTCTGCGACTCCACCAAGGACTCATTCCGCGTGGCTATCATCCCTTACACCTTCGAGCACACCAACTTCTGCCAAATCAAAGTCGGAACAAAGGTAAACCTCGAATTTGACATCATCGGCAAATACATAGCACGCATCGCCGAATATAAATAATATTTTTGTAACTTTGCGTCATGATAATATCATGAAAAAGCAATAGTGAAAAATATGAGAAAAAATATATTGTTGGCGGGTGCCCTACTCGCCTTGTCATCTTTCGGCGCCAACGCCGTCAATTTCGATAAGAATTTTTGCGACTCCACACTCCGTCTGGACTATATCTTCTGCGGCGACGCCAAAGGGGATATCGACATCGCCCTCAGCGCCAAATCCAAATTCGCCGGCTGGGCGGGACGTCGCGTGAACCTCGACAAATTGCCGGTATTGGGCCGTGCTCACGTAGCAGTGACAACCATGGAGGGTGACACGATATATATCAATTCCTACAGTACGCTTTTTCAGGAATGGCTGCAAACAGACGAGGCTCAGACCACACGCCGTTCCTCAGACTTCACCGCCTTGGTGCCTTATCCCAAGCAGAAGGTGAAGATAGGCGTGTCGCTATTTGATAACTGCGACCGCGAAATAGCACGCCTCAACCATGAGATCGACCCCGCCGATATCCTTATCCAACAGAAAAAGGTGTCGCCCGATATGCGTTATATCCGCAAAGAAGGCGACGTGGCGGAGAAGATTGACGTGGCAATCCTCGCAGAGGGATATACCGAAGCGGAGAAGGAGATATTCTACAAAGATGCGGAGACGGCTGTGGAGAGCATCCTGTCGCACACCCCCTTTAAGGAGATGGCGGATAGGTTCAACTTCTTGGCGGTGTTCACCCCCTCCAAGGATAGCGGCGTATCGGTGCCCCGCTACGGTGAATGGAAAGAGACTGCGTTTGGTTCCCACTTCAGCACCTTCTATTCCAACCGTTACCTCACGGCGCCCAACGTCACCCCCATCCACGACGCGCTATCGGGCCTACCCTATGAGCACCTCATCATCCTCGCCAACACCGAAGAATATGGTGGTGGTGGCATCTATAACCACTACATGCTCACCGCCGCGCACACAGAGAAGTTTTGGCCCGTGGTGACGCATGAGTTCGGACATAGCTTCGGAGCCCTCACCGACGAGTATTTCTATGACGACGATATCACCACCTACACATACGACAAAGGGGTGGAGCCATGGGAGCAGAACATCACCACTATGGTGGATTTCAAAGCCAAATGGGAGGATATGATGACGCCCGGCGCGCCCATACCCACCGCCGTAGCGGATGCCGACAAATACCCCGTAGGCGCCTACGAAGGGGGCGGATACATCAAGTATGGCGTCTATCGTCCCTCCTACAATTGCCGTATGCGCACCAACGAATATCCCGAGTTCTGCCCTGTTTGTAAGCGTGCCATAGCGCGCGTCATCGACTTCTACACCATAGAGCAGAAATAGCGG
>CAZLJS010000252.1:0-2603 GCA_964559895.1 uncultured Sangeribacter sp. | reverse complement strand
CTGGATGAATTGGTGGTGACGCGTAAGAAGGAGAAGTATTCCAAGAAGAATAATCCGGCAGTGGATTTCGTGAATAAGCTCCGCAATATGTCGGATAGCTATAACCCAATGCGTATGCCATACTACTCCTACGACAAGTATGACAAGATGATAATGGGGTATTATATAGATGTCAACACCACCGTGGAGCCCAGTCTGCTGCCTTACATGGATTATAGCATCGTGTCGGGACAGCCATACATCACATTGAGCATAAAGGAGAAGGTCGCCAGAAATATCAATAGACTCCAGCCTAAAAGCAGCAAAGAGATAGTGGAGGGCTACCAATCCTATGGCATCGACGAGAAAATCAATGAGGAGAGTATGCGTAAGGTATTCGCCGAGATATTGCGCGAAGTGGATATCTACAACAACGATATCACTATCATGCAGAACCGCTTCGTCAGTCCGCTATCTAAGATAGGCCCCGACTTCTACAAATATTACCTCACCGACACCGTGCTTATAGACAATGAGCCATGCATAGAACTGGTGTTCGGCCCTCACAATAGAGAGACATTTGGCTTCGCCGGCCGCATATATGTCCCCACCAAAGATACCACGATGTTTGTGAAAAAGGTGGTGATGCAGACACCAAAGGCTATCAATCTCAATTACGTGAGAGGCCTGTATATAGTTCAGAACTTTGAAAAGGACTCGTTGGGTAACCGCCATAAGACCTATGACCGCATTAGCGTCGATTTCGGCATCCTTAACAGGAGCTCCAATCTATATGCTCAACGTGAGACAAAATATACCTCATTCTCCTATGAGCCGGTCGTGGAATATGATAAGTATTACGACACGGATGGCAATACCTTTATGCTCCCCGACGCCACGCTTAAGGATGAAGAATATTGGCGTCTTGCCAGGAATATGGAGCTCACAGATGGCCAAAGTAATATGCCCACTCTGATGGCGGAGCTTAGAAAGAAAAAATGGTTCTTCTGGGGTGAAAAACTAGTGTCGTTGTTGGAACGGGGCTACCTGCGTACATCCACCAAAAGCAAGTTTGACATTGGCCCGCTAAACACCATATATAGCAGCAATGAGCTGGAAGGCTCCCGCTTTCGTCTTGGCGGCATGACTACCGCGAATCTGTCTAAACGATGGTTTGCCAGAGCCTATGGCGCCTATGGCCTTAGAGATCATAAGTGGAAATATTATGGCGAGTTGGAATACTCTTTCTTGGATAGGAAATATCATTCAAGAGAGTTCCCGATGAACCTCATCCGCCTTTCATATAAATATGACGTGGACCAGATAGGACAACATTACCTGTTTACTAATGCCGATAATATCTTCCTATCGTGGAAACGTCAGAAGGATAACCTGATGACCTATAAGCGCAGCGCCAAATTGGAGTATATATTAGAGAAGAGAAACGGCTTCTCGTTGGAGGCGGGATTGAACTATTCGCGCCAATATGCATCCA
The DNA here is from genome assembly GCA_964559895.1 of uncultured Sangeribacter sp. GTDB lineage: Bacteria > Bacteroidota > Bacteroidia > Bacteroidales > Muribaculaceae > Lepagella. The sequence goes on along the minus strand of CAZLJS010000252.1, from coordinate 1,129 downwards.
AGTATCTACCTTTTGACATAGTAAACGGTGGCAGCCTCCCATACTTCAATCAATCCACTGTCTCGTTGCAGCTAAAGTATGCCCCCGGTGATGAGTTTTACCAGATGGCGTCGATGAGGATACCTGTCAATTTCGACAACCCCGTTATCTCAATTACTCAGGAGTTTGGCCCTAAAGGATTGTTTGGTAGCGATTTCTGCTACAACAAGACCGAGGTGTCGCTGATGAAGCGTATATGGTTCTCTGCCTTTGGATATACCGATATCATCTTCCGCGGAGCCAAGATATGGAGCAAGGTGTATTACCCCGCATTGACATGGGCTAATGCCAACCTGTCATATACCATACAGCCCGAGAGCTTCTCGCTGTTGAACCCTATGGAGTTCGCTACCGACCAGTATCTCTCGCTAGACTTCACATATTGGGGCAATGGCGTGCTCTTTAACCGTATCCCGTTTGTCAAGAAGGCAAAGCTGAGAGAGGTGCTGACATTCAAAGGCTATTATGGATCACTCACCGACAAGAATAACCCAGAGCTAAACGGCGACTTGTTGGCGTTCCCTTCAGACGCTCATGTGGGACTGATGAAAAAGGACCCTTATATGGAGATGGGTGTGGGTATCGACAATATCCTTACAGTCTTGAGAGTCGATTACGTTTGGCGCCTTACGTATCGCAATACCCCCGGTACGGATAAATCAGGACTTAGACTCTCTGTACATGTCACTTTCTAGCCGGAAAATGATTGGTGGATAGATAATTCCCTCATATCTTTCCACAATGCTCAGAAAAAATTACTAAATTTGCATTTTGACAAAAGAAATAAACAGTATGCGTCTAAAAAGAAATATATTTTGGCTAACCGCAATAACAGCTATCGCATTCCCCGGAAATACTCATGCCACAGTGCTTGAGGAGGCTACGGAGCTGATCTCCGCAGGTGATTATTCTGTCGCTTATACCATATTATCGGAGGAGATATCCGCCAACCCCGGCTCCAAAGATTTTGGCCAACTGAATTATCTCGCGGGAGAATGTGCTCTCACTCTCGGATATGATGATGAGGCGGAGGCATATTTCAAGCAGGCACAGACCAAAGGCGTGGCAGACGCTAACCTCTCTTTAGGCA
>CAZLJS010000251.1:0-2611 GCA_964559895.1 uncultured Sangeribacter sp. | reverse complement strand
TCAAACACCAGTGGGGCAACCCATCCCGGTTCGACCCCGGGTCTGGGTACCGCAGGATAGCTGATAATCATTGATTATCAGCTATTTTCTTTTTACCCATAAGCAACCAGCAAGCAAATTTCAACAAAATCTACAAGCTCCCGTCTTGCCTATTTCGCGGATTATCCGTAATTTTGCCTACACTGTCAATGCTTGAGGCGGACGATAGCCTGCCCACGTCGTCGATGGTGAGTTATTTTACCTGAAAACTGATTGTTATGGAACTTATTCCCGGAGTATATGAAACGTTGGTGAGTGCCGCTATCCAACGGAAACTTGCCGAGTTGCCCGCTGATAAATATCTTATTAAAAAGGTCGATATTGATAGTGCCGAGTCATGCAAGATGCTCTCTGACTATCTTGCCGAGGTAGTATGCGAAATCCTTAAGAACTATTTTAGAGAACAGAACTCATCACGATCTATTGCCTCCCAGGTGGAAGTGGTAAATAGAGTCCTGCAATTCATCGAAACAGAGTGGAAGGATGACGAGGTGTTTACCTCCGACTATCAAATTAGCGACGAGAGCAAGTTGCAGTTTCTCCGTGGCATATACAGCAAAGTCGGTTACACAGAAGCGCAAGTAGAGGCGCGAGCCAAAAACCATCCTATCTCCGGCTATCGTGTGAGCAGCCTGTTTACCGGTGGCAATGACATATCTATAGACGATGAAATTAAACGGGATATACAGACGGCCGACAGGATTGACTTCGTGGTGTCGTTCATAAAATTTGAAGGGCTCAGACTTATCTATCAATACTTAAAAGAGTTTTTAGGCCGACCGGGTGCTAAACTGCGCATATTGACTACCACCTACATGGGCGCTACAGACCCCAAAGCTATTAGGAAACTATATGAGCTAAAGGAGTTTGGCGATGTAGAGATACGCGCTTCATTCAATAATAATCAGGAGCGTTTGCACGCCAAGGCATATATATTCTATCGCAACAACGGTTTTGACACCGCCTATATCGGATCGAGCAACCTATCACGTTCGGCCCTTACAAAAGGACTAGAATGGAATATGCGAGTCACCTCTGTAGAGAACACACATATTATCAACAAGACAAAAGCTACGTTTGACAGCTATTGGAATAGCGACGATTTTGAGGCGTTAGACACCCCATCGCAGCTCACCGCTTTTGAGGATGCCATTTGGAACCACCGACATGGCGGAGAATATGCCACATCAGAGGAATCGCAATATGTGATACGTTTTGAGCGCAAGGTGCATCAAATCAAAGTGTTGGAAAAATTGCAATTTGAGCGCAACAACGTTCATTCCTATAAGAATCTCATAATCGCAGCTACAGGTACGGGTAAGACCGCAATATCGGCGTTTGACTTCAAAGATTTCAGCAAGGTGGTGCAACAAGAGAAAGGACGTAAAGCGCGCCTACTCTTTATCGCTCATCGGGAGAAAATCTTAAAGCAGGCCCGCTCTACCTTTAGGTCGGTCATGATAGATGCCAATTTCGGAGAGATATGGTCCGGTCGCACCATGCCCGGCAATCGTGGCAATATCGACCAATTGTTTATCACTATACAGACGCTCAACAACAGATGGGAAGTCTTTGACCGTCTCGGCAAGGATTATTACGACTACATAGTGATAGACGAGGTTCATCACAGCCAAGCAGGGTCCTACCGTGAGCTCTTTACCCGTTTTACTCCCGAGATATTTGTGGGCCTCACAGCGACACCTGAGCGCATGGATGGCAAGGAGATAAAGCCCGATTTCAACAATCGTTTTGCGGCAGAGATAAGGCTTCAGGAGGCTCTTGATCAGCGATTGCTAGCCCCGTTTGATTATTTCTGCATCACAGACGATAGTGTCGATCTGTCGATGGTGCCATGTAAAGGTGACACCTACGACAAAGCCATAATCACCGCATTATATAAGTCGCAGAATGTTCAGCGTTTCAGTCTGATACAACGGGCGCTTGAGAACTATGTGACAACGCCTCACGAATGTAAAGCCGTCTGCTTCTGCGCCGGTATTGAACATGCAGAGATGATGGCAGAGATGTTCAACAAGACAGGATATAAAGCCAAGGCGGTTACCTCGCGCAACAGTGCCGACATAGATATCGTTTCGGGGCAACTGGCGAGAGGCGAAATCAATTACCTATGTGTCGCAGACATCCTTAATGAGGGTATTGACATACCTGAAATAGACACGGTACTATTTCTGCGTCCCACAGAGTCCCTTACCATATTTTTGCAGCAGCTAGGTCGTGGTCTGCGTCTTGCCGATGGCAAGACATGTCTCACCGTTCTAGATTTCGTGGCACAAGCCAACAAGAACTATAATTATGAGCGCCGATTTCGAGCGCTGGTAGGCAGAACTACCCGTAGTATCGCCACTGAGATACGGAGTGGATTTAAGTTCCTACCCCGCGGTTGCTCAATAACGATGGAGCGACAAGCGCAAGAATACATCCTCCAAAATATCCAGAATGCCATATTCAATCAGCGACGCTTGGTGCAGGAGGTAAAAGCGTTTGAGCAGAACACCGGTCAGTCGCTAAGCCTACGCAACTTCCTCGACAACTTCGGGTTGGATATACGCAC
>CAZLJS010000250.1:0-2647 GCA_964559895.1 uncultured Sangeribacter sp. | reverse complement strand
CCACTGCCACAACGCATCGACACCATGCAGTGGAAACCGATGCTCGACCTCGCCAAATACCCGGGGTTGCCGCAGCAGAAACGCTTCTATCCCTTCCGCCACTCCTTCCCCTCCTACTCCCGCGACACATATAGGATGTTCTCCACATCCCCGCTGGGCAACAGAGAGGTGACGGACCTCGCCATCGACTATCTCAACTCCCTACAGCTGGGACGCCGCGGCGAAGCGATAGATATGCTCAACATCGGCTATAGCCTGGCACCATTCACCGACATCAAAGATGGCGACTACCGTCTGGAGCTGCAAGACGCCTATCTGCGTCTCGACGCCGACCTGGGACGCCTCATGGAGACCCTCGACAGCCGCGTAGGCATGGAGAACGTGCTCCTATACATCTTCCCCACCGGATATTTCTCCGACACCCTCGCCACCGAAGAGAAATACCGCATCCCCACCGGCGACTTCTCCACCAAACGCTGCATATCGCTGCTCAACTCCTTCCTCAGCGCCAAATATGGCAACGCCGAATATGTGGGAGCCATGTGCGGCCCACAGGTCTATTTCAACACCAAAGTCATCGAGGATAAGCGTCTGGACGTCAACAACGTAGAGCGCGAAGCACGCGACTTCATCGCCAAGATGAGCGGCGTGGAGGATGTATATACCCTCTCCGATATCCTCGATGCGGCGTCTGACGAGCTGAAAGCGTTGCGCCGCAGCACAGCAGCCAACTACGCCGGAAACCTATACGTCAAAGTACAAGCCGGATGGAACCTGGTGGACGACTGCAATTACCCCACCACCACACGCACCATACGCTACGATATGGTAGCCACACCGGCGTTCATCTTTTATCCCCCGATTAAGCAACGAACCATCGAAAACCCCGTGGATGGGGTCGTATTGGCACCTACCGTTTGCCGCATTCTCCGCATAAGGAGTCCCAATGGAGCCGTCAAAAGAGGCATCTCACTGCAGTAGATTTCTCACTTTCAGTTTTTTATACTATCTTTGCGTGGTTTTAGCACCCAACGAGGGCGCCGAAACCGGGCTTTTTCAGGCATCAACAATAGAAAATTAATAAATAATATCCCATGGGATTAGGCAATATACTAAAGAAAATACTTGGCGACCAGAGCGAACGCGCCGTGCGCCCACTATGGAAAAGGATCAAAGATGAGATCAATCCTATTTCCGAGCAACTACTTAGCTTAAGCAACGACGAGCTGCGTGCCCGCGTGGAGGCTATCCGCTCCGACATCCGTTCTGAAGCTGACACCTACACATCAAAAATCACTGAGATACGTGCCAAAATCGAGACCCTCGATTATGAGAAACGTGAACCACTGTGGAAAGAGATCGACAACCTCAAGGAGGCTAAATTCACCATGTACGGCAAGAAGCTCGACGCGGTGCTCCCCGAGGTATTCGCTATCGTCAAAGAGACAGCGCGCCGTTTCAAAGAGAATGAGGTGATACAGGTCACCGCCACCGACGCCGACCGCGCTCTCGCAGTAGCCGGCAAGGACTTCATCACCATCGAAGGCGACCAAGCGTTCTATAAGAATGAATGGCTCGCCGGTGGTAACTTGATGAAATGGGATATGGTGCACTACGACGTACAGCTCATCGGCGGTATGGTGCTCCATGGTATCATGAACGATAAAAAGGTATCCAACAATATCGCAGAGATGGCTACCGGTGAGGGTAAGACCCTCGTGGCAACACTCCCTGTCTTCCTCAACGCTCTCACAGGCGAAGGCGTGCACGTGGTGACCGTCAACGACTACCTCGCCAAACGTGACTCAGAGTGGATGGGCCCATTGTATCAGTTCCACGGCCTCACAGTGGCTTGTATCGACAAGACCAAGCCCAACTCCAAAGAGCGCCGCGAAGCTTATGCCTGCGACATCACCTTCGGTACTAACAACGAGTTTGGCTTCGACTACCTCCGCGACAACATGGCGCTGATGACCGAGGACCTCGTACAACGCAACGACCACTACTACGCTATCGTCGATGAGGTCGATTCAGTCCTCATTGATGACGCCCGCACCCCGCTTATCATCTCAGGTCCTATCCCCAAAGGCGACGACCAGATGTTTATGGAGTTCAAACCCAACGTAGAGAAGCTATACAACGCTCAACGCAAGTTGGCACAAAACCTGCTGCTCGAAGCTAAAGGCAAGATTACAGCAGCCATGAGCGGCAACGCCGCCGAAGTGGCTAAATATGATAAAGGCGACGGCAAAAAGCCCCTCACCGCCGACCAACTCCTCGAAGAGGGCGGCTTGGCTCTCTTCCGCGTATATAAAGCGCTGCCTAAACATGGCCCGCTCATCCGCTACCTCAGCGAGGATGGCATCAAGCAACTGCTCCTCAAAGTAGAAGCTAAATATATGCAAGACAACAACCGCGATATGCCTATCGCCGTTGAGCCTCTATACTTCGTCATCGACGAGAAGAACCATGGCATCGAACTTACCGACAAAGGTATCGAGGTGCTCTCTGGCGCCAACGAGGACCCCGAATTCTTCGTGCTCCCCGACATCACCGCTCAGCTCTCTCAGATTGAGAACGAAGACCTCACCAAAGAGGAGAAACAGGCTAAAAAGGATGAATACCTCCAGATTTACTCAGTGAAATC
>CAZLJS010000249.1:0-2649 GCA_964559895.1 uncultured Sangeribacter sp. | reverse complement strand
GTGGCAGTAGTACCGTCAGCGTAGGCTGTACGGGAACGGGTGGCGATCGATGACGGAAGGTCAACGGTAAATGTCACGGAAGCTTCACTACCTGCGGGCGTTACGACCGGCTCATCGCTCGTACACGCCGTGGTCAACATCATGGCTGATGCTGCCATCAATGTGAACAGTTTTGAAATTTTCATAAATTTAGTAAATTTAGTAATTAATAAAAAAGGTAAAAAATTATTCTCTGTTTGGTCAATAATACTACTTGATTTCAATGTTGAATTCGTCGGTAAATCCCGGGTCTATACCCACGCCACCGTTGCCTTCAGAGGTCAGGAAGGAGCCTCTGACGATGGTGAGGTGGCCACGCAATAGTGGCACGTCCATGGTTTTAGTACCGGTGAGTGCTATGCCGTCTTGGTCATAGACGGAGATCGCCATGGAGACTTTGGTCTCTTCGTCGTTGACGAAGATATAGTCAAATCCTACTTGGGCTTCGTTGTCGTTGAGCTTAATCATGTTGCCGTAGTAGCGGACGCCTGTCCAAACGTCGGTAGGTCGGTCGGTAAACATGTTGAAGCTGGATGGCATGAAGCCGGGGTAGCTTATCAGGATGTTGTAGTCGTTGATATCAAATTTCACGGCGGTCTTGGTTACGTTGGCCACGAAGTCTGAGTAGTCGGTGGAGATAAATTGTACTTTGGCTACGGGGCGTTTCATGGGGATTTCCAGATCATAGGAGGATGCTAGGTCGGCATCGAGGTTTAGGTATTCTTCACCTTTGAAGGCGTCGCGGTAGTCGTTGTTGCCTTCGTAATCGTTTTTGTTGAGGAGAATGATGTTGGCGAAGTCGGCGCTGTTGTAATACTTGTCGGCGATGCTTCCGCTCTCCACGTAGTCTGTCCAGACGTGAAAGCGCCAATACCCTTCGCTAAGCTTATAGCTGAGGTCGAGGTCATACGTTCCGTCGGGGATGGGCGTGGTGAGGAAGAAGGTGGTGTCGGGGGTACGGCTGAAATTGGTGCCGTCTTGGCTACGGTAACCGCGGATGATGTATCGTAGGTCGTGGCTGTCGGCGGCGCTGTTTCCGCGCAGGTGCGAGAATTTGGCTTCGGTGTAAAGCGGCATCTCTTCAGGAAAGGATAGGTGGATGTTGATAGCCACGAGGCGTTTGCCATCGGGGGAGTATTTACCCTCCTCTTCGGGGAACTCGTGGACGCAGGAGGCCAGGCACGCGGCAAGGACCGCGCACAGGGATAAGAGTAGAGCTCTGTGCATGATTCTGTATCCGGAAATAGAGATTTTCATCGTTGCGCTCCTTTCTTATTAAGGTTTAGGGTATAGACTACTGATATGGAGAGTCTGTCGAGGCCTATGTAGGTCTTTTTGACAGAATGTTCCAGATAGTCGCCATTATAGTCGTTTACAAACTTGTCGTAGTTGATGGGATAGACACCTGCTCCGGCGTCAAACTCCAGGCGCCAACGGCCCGAGCGGGAGAGGTTGCAGCGGTAGCCTATGTTGATGCCACCACCATAGGCGGGTGTGTGGCCCGCATGGTCCTGGAAGCGTACGGAACCATCCACGGCGAGGTTATACCAGGCGAGGCCGGCATGAAGGGCGAGGAATAGTCCGTTGTCGCAATGGGGACGGAGCCAATAGCGCACTTCGGGCTGGAAGGCGAGGGTGCGGAATTTGACGGTATGTTTGAAGTAGTTGAGGCCTGAATAATAGATGGGCAGCGCCACGGAGAAGTGGGTGCCGAGGTCTCGCTCCACTGCTATGTTCTGTATGATAAGCGCCCACGCCGCGGCGTTGGTCTTCAGATACCATGATTTGCCGCAGACATCCTCCACGGGGGCTTCTACCACGGGTTGCGGCTCCGGCTCAATGGCGGGTTGCGGTTCCGGTTCGGGTTGAGGCTGAGGAGCGGGCTGCGGCTGTGGCGCCGGTTTCTCTTTATACATGACAACTACGGCACAGGCGCTACGCATCTTGGAGAAGAATTGCGCGGATAGCTGTCGCCATGTCTTGCCGCCGTTGAGCTGTTGTAGCTTGAGGATACGGTTGTCGATGAGCTTGCCGTTGCTGTAAGGGACGAGGTTCTCCGGCTCGTTGACGATGTCGCGGACCTGTTGTTTGGCGTCGATGTCGGAGTTGTCGAGCATCTGAAGCAGTTCGTCCCAGGGGATATAGCTCTCGTTGCGGATAAATATGGAGTCGGGAAGGGATATTTCGTCACGGATAAGGCGTTCGAGGGCGGCGAGACGCATTCTGGAGAGGCCGACGTTGAGACCGAAGTCGCCTTCGGGCGAAGCGGAACCAAGCAGGTATATCGCTTCTACTTCGCGGTCGGAACTGCGAAGGTCGGCGCACATCTGCTTGAGCATGGCGAGGTTACGAGCGTTGTCGCCAAAACGCGGCTCAATCTTCGCACTGGAGAGAGCGAAGTCCACCTTTATTTTCGGCATCTCCTCTTGGGGGAAAGCCAATAAAATTGCTATAATATATATGCCAAAGGATATTAATAGCCTTTTCATGACTTGATTGGTTAAATGCGGCATGGTAACAGTGATAGTGGATAAGGGGCCGCCACCATGCCATCATGGCGTCCCCCTATCGTTAATAAATATTGAGATTATTTATACGTGATATTCTCGT
>CAZLJS010000248.1:1316-2655 GCA_964559895.1 uncultured Sangeribacter sp. | reverse complement strand
GCGAGGTTATAGCGGCTCAACACAGTGTCGATATCTACGTAGCGATAGTTGGGCAGGCCTGATTTGTCGGTATTATTTTTAGAGTTAGCCACGGGTGCTTTACCATTCTTGTCGGCAGCATTATTACCACCGCAAGAGGTGACACCTCCGATTAAAAGTAATGCGCATAACGACGCAAAGATCGTGCGTAAACAACGTTTCATATCTGATATTTTCAATTTTGTTTCACTTTATGATGCCCGCAAGCATGCCCCCCTTTGAGGTTATCTTTTTTCCCCAATAAACGTGGAAGAATAAAAAGAAACAAGGCTATTCCGACTAATAGAACAGTTAACATCAAGAGTTTCATTATCTTGCGAATTACGGCCAAACACAGCTGTTGGCTTAGGCATCGCAAAATTAGACAAAAAATTCGAATTGTTTGATATTTGTCTATAATTTTGGCGTCAAATTATGTTAAATTTAAAAAAGGAATGATTTGTTCAAAATATTTACTATCTTTGTATGTTGAAATAAAAAGGATGGCGATGCAGCCACTGCGCGCCGGCCCGTTAACTTTGAAATAGAAATAACCTAAAAATATTATTATGGAAATAAAAGACCTTAAGCCGGAATTAATCTGGCGCTGTTTCGATGAGATCACAAAGGTGCCCCGCCCCTCGTGCCATGAAGAGCAGATCAGAGCATATCTCCTGGATTTTGCTAAGAAGCACAATATCGAGGTGCACACCGACGCTTGTGGAAACGTGGTTATGCGCAAAGCAGCCACTCCCGGTCATGAGAACGCCCCCATCGTCATCCTCCAAGGCCACATGGATATGGTATGCGAGAAGAACAACGACGTGGAGCATGACTTCATGAAAGACCCTATCGACACCTATATCGATGGCGACTGGGTTAAGGCCCGTGGCACTACCCTCGGTGCTGACAATGGCATCGGCGTAGCTTCCGCTTTGGCTGTGATGATTGACGACACTCTCGAGCATGGTCCCGTAGAGGCGCTCTTCACTGTCAACGAGGAGATTGGCCTCGAAGGCGCGCAAAACCTCGACCCGAATCTTATCAAAGGTACCATCCTGATAAATCTCGACTCTGAGGACGACGGCGAAATATTCGTAGGTTGCGCAGGTGGCATCGACACCACCGCCGTGTTTACTTACAAACGCAGCATCGCCCCCGAGAATTTCCATTACCTAAAAGTTGCCGTCAAAGGTTTGCTCGGCGGCCACTCCGGCTCAGACATCAACGCTGGCAGAGCCAACGCCAACAAGCTCATAGCTCGTTTCATCTGGGAATGCTCTCAGAAATGGGACATCACCCTGGCATCCTTCAACGGTGG
>CAZLJS010000248.1:0-1216 GCA_964559895.1 uncultured Sangeribacter sp. | reverse complement strand
GTTCACTCCCCCGACGAACAATTGAATATACCCACAGTTGATAAATTCTGGAAACATCTCTGCCTGACGCTCAAGAAAGTAGCGGAGGCATGATGCGGGTAAGCTTTTTTGGAGTATTAATTTTACTGACTGTAGCTGTCGGAGCCTCCTCTTGCTATGGGGGCTCCGGGAGCACAGAAGCTACCAAAAGCGTAAATGCCTTAGATTCGCTTCAACCTCAAAATATGCCAGTGGCATACGGCGACAGTGACCAACAGGCAGTGGTCATTGATAGTATCCTTCCCGCAGAAGATGTCAACGAACGATACCAGCACCTCACCGAAGAGGATTTCCGTAGAGTAGCCAATGAGCTGCAAGTGGAAATCGCCGCCATCAAAGCCGTCGTCGCCGTAGAAGCCGGCGCCGCTATGAAAGGCTTTTGGGCCCCAGGCGTGCCTATCGTCAACCACGACAGATCCATGTGGGCTTCCTGCAAAAGTAAAGTCAAAAGCGACAAAAAAGCTCCGGCTAACACCCAAATACCTGCCGGACTAACCTCACCAGCTGCCAAAAAAGCTTGGCAGAAACTTATTAACGCTAGAAAAGTCAATATCCAGCAAGCTGACCTCAGCACATTCTGGGGCATGTTTCAGATTGGTGGATTCAACTATAAGCTATGTGGATGCTCCTCTATCGAGGAATTTGTGGAACTAATGTCTTATTCCGAATTGGAGCAACTGGAGCTCTTCGCGGCACTAATCGTCAACTGCGACATGGTGCAGTATCTGCGCACTAAAAACTGGGCAGGTTTCGCCCGCCGTTACAACGGCGCATCTTATGCCCGCAAAGGCTACCACACCCGCATGGCTAATGCTTACAATAAATATAAGAACAAATAACCCTTCTAAAATAATACCAAAATGAAAATTACAGATTTGGAGCCAAAATTGATTTGGCAATGCTTCGATGAGATTACTAAAGTACCACGTCCCACTCACCACCTCAAAAAGATGGAAGCCTTCTTGGTTGACTGGGCTCACAGACACAACATCCCCGTTAAAACCGACGAAGTTGGCAACGTGGTAATGACAAAACCGGCTACCCCGGGATATGAGAACGCACCTACCGTCATCCTGCAAGGGCACCAAGACATGGTGGCAGAGAAACGCGGCGACAAGGAGCATGACTTCTTCAACGACCCCATCACCACTATCGTAGATGGCGACTGGGTAAAAGC
>CAZLJS010000247.1:0-2655 GCA_964559895.1 uncultured Sangeribacter sp. | reverse complement strand
TGCGACATAGCTATTGTAGCTGAATCGGCAAGAGCTAACACGCGACTTGCAATTTGGTTCATATTCTACCTTCTGTTTTATGGTTTGAGATTATTTGACAAATATACGCACTTTTTTTTGACTACACAAATCAAAGGTCGGTATTGATTCTTGTGCGGGCAAAGTGCGAGGAGATGGATGCTGTGGCTAACCCTATAAGTATCACTGGGATAAGCACTATTATTATATCCTTAACTTGCACCACCACAGGGTATGCGTCGATGACCAATGCGCCGGGGTCTCCGCTGAGTTTTATCAGCCCGAAGTGCTGTTGTATCAGACACAAAGCGATGCCTAGTATCAGTCCCGACAGTGCGCCTATGATGGTGACGAAGATGCTCTCCCAGTAGAATATCCTGCCGATGACGCGTCCGGAGGCTCCCATGGCGTGCAGTGTGGCGAGGTTCTTCTCTTTATCTATCACGAGCATGGAGAGGGAGCTGATGATGTTGAACGATGCCACGATGAGGATAAACGCCAGCAGGAGGAAGGTGATCCATTTCTCAATGGAGATCATGTGGAAGTTGACCTCTTGCTGCTGTATCTTGTCCTTTACCACTACGTTGTCGGGCAGTTTGCCGCGGATGAGAGTGGATAATTGTTGTGGCTGTACGCCGCTTTTGCCCATCACCTCTATTGAGGTGGCGGCATCGGAGTCGTATTGCAATAGGCGCCGCGCTACGTCGATATCCACTATGACGTAGTCCTTGTCGATGTCTGACTGGAGTGTCTGGAAGACACCTGTGACGGGGAGACTCTCTTTGAGGAATGACGCGCCCGGGTTGGCCATGTTGACCTGTCCTAAGCGTCGCGGGGCAAACAGCAGGAAGCCAAATTCGTCGGTATCGTACTGCTCGTCATAGGGTCTCACCCCCAGGCGAATGGCGACGCCGGGGCTGATAAGTGCGTAATAGCGTTTTTCGCCGGCCTCATCCGCCTCCAGCTCTTCGAGGAGTATCTCCTCCTCCGACAGCTCTCCATCGCGGTTATTTCGCGCCACAGGGAGCCCTGAATCCTTCTTCGCCTCCTCGCCGCGGTCTGAGAGGCGGTATTCCCCATCCTCTTTGACGAGCGACTTGATGGCTGTGGCTTGGGCATACACGTCGGGGAGGACACCCTTCATCGTCACCGGCATCTCCTTGCCGTCGTAATAGGCCAGGGCGTTGTCGGTGAGCGTGGGATAGGCATATTTCACCTGTGCTATCTCTGTCACTACGGCCAATAGGGAGTCGGCGTTGTGGAGTATCTTACCCTCCTCGGGGGTGATGACCACATCGCAACCTAGTTGCTCCTGCTTGTCGATGATGATCGACTGGAAGCCGTTGAAAACGGAGAGGACACAGACAATGGCGGCCGTGGCGACAGCCACACCGCACATTGACACGCCGGTGATGATACCTACCGCGCCGTGCTGCTTCTTAGAGAAGAGATAGCGCCATGCTATGCGCGGCGCCAGTGATTTCCAAGCCATGCGTGATGATGATTACTCCTCCTCGGCAGGCTCCTCCTCGGGGGGTAGCGCCAATTTGGGATGTGCGGCTTTCTCGGCTTGCAATAGTCGGTCGATGTTCTCCACATAGTCCAGGGAGTCGTCGATGAAGAACTGCAATTCGGGGCATTTGCGCAGTGTCTGTTTCACTGCCTGCGCCAATTCATATCTCACGGCTTTGCTCTGGTGCTCTATGTTGGCCAATATCTCTTGCGCCTTATCACCGGGGAAGATGCTAAGGTAGGCTCTGGCTATGCTTAAATCGGGAGAAACCTTCACGGCACTTACCGAAACCAATACGCCACCCATAGCGGCTGTCTGGCGACGAAATATCTCGCTAAGCTCTTTCTGAACCAAGCGGGCGATGCGTGCTTGTCTTTTTCCGTCCATATTATCCTGTTTTTATTCGTTGGTTTATTTTAGTAACAATTGTGAGGAGAAAAATATTGTGATTATTTTTTGCGAATTAACGAAATGCCGTCGCGCAACGGGATTATTACGGTCTCCACCTGCGGGTCAGTGGCGGCTTTGTCGTTAAAACGGCGTATGCCCATGGTCTGTCGGTCCTTATATGCGGGGTCAATGACGTGTCCGTCCCAGAGGGTGTTGTCGGCGATGAGGAACCCGCCATGGCGCAACAGCGGCAACGCTTTGTCGTAGCACTCGGGATAGGTGCGCTTGTCGGCATCCATGAATATCATATCAAAGGAGAGGTCGCCAAACTCCTGACGCAGGCTGTCTAATGTCGCCAGGGCGTCACCGATGCGCAGCTCCACTTTCTTGCCGTGCGGCGTCTCGGAGAGGCGCGCGTGGATGAAATCCTCCTTCTCGTCGTCAATTTCCACGGTGATTAGCTTGGCGTCATCGTCGAGGCCCTCTGCCATGCATAATGCCGAATATCCGGCAAAAGCACCCAGCTCAAGCACCCGCTTGGGGCGTATCATGCTCACCAGCATCTTCAGGAAACGGCCCTGGAGATGTCCTGAGTTCATGCGCGGATTGACCATCTGCACGTTGGCGGTGCGGATGAGGTTGGTGAGATGCTCCGGCTCGGGCTCTATATGGCTGAGTATATACTCCTCGATTTTGTCGTTCATAGTCTAATCAAGTCAAAATGGATACCCCTA
>CAZLJS010000246.1:0-2663 GCA_964559895.1 uncultured Sangeribacter sp. | reverse complement strand
GAATATTTTTCTTAATCTTAGCCATCCTGCTCTTCCTGGGCTTCCGTTACCTGGCACGCCACCCCGAGATGGTGATGCGCTGGATAATGCGCCGCGCCATGAAGCAGCAACAAACCAATTTCTACGGCAACGCCTCCTCACGACAACGCACCACGCGCGCGAAACGTCGCCAACAGGCCGACACGCACGACGATGACGTCATCATCCCCAAGGATTACGCCGAGGATGTCTCGTTTCACGAAGAGAGGGGAGAGCGCCCGATACATAAAGAGAAAATGGCCACCGACTCGTTCCGCACCGAGGAACAGGTCAGCGACGCCGAATGGGAGGAGATTTAACGATGAAAAAGGTATTATACGTGTCGGACCTCGACGGCACCCTGCTTAACACAGAATCAAAAATCAGCGACACCTCCGCGCGCATGCTCAACGCGGCGATAGCGCAAGGCGCCCTGTTCACCATCGCCACGGCGCGAACACCTGCCACAGTGAGCGGTATCCTCCGCAACGTCAAGATGTCGCTACCCGCCATCGTCATGACAGGCGGCGCCCTTTGGCATCAAGACTCCAACACCTACAGCGAAGTGAAATTCATGGACACCGAGGTGGCTAACGCCCTCATGGCGATATACCGCCGCCACGGACTACCCACTTTCGTCTATACCCTCGCAAATGACTCTATCATAGACATATACCACCCCGGACCGCTCTCCGCGGTGGAGCGCCAATTCATCGACGAACGCATCGACAACCCCTACAAGCGTTTCCACGAGGGAACGCTCCCCACACGCCTCGACCGCGTGGTCCTCTTCTACGGCCTCGAGCCGCCACGCAAGGCCCGCGAGGTTTATGACGACGTGGTGGCGTCGCAACTGGCGTGCAACCCCCTCTGCTACTCCGACATCTTCGGCGAGGACGTGGGCATCCTGGAGATGTTCCCCAAGCCGACCACTAAGGCGGCTGCCGTCTCCGCCATGGCGCGCCGCCTCGGCGCCGAGAAGGTGGTGGTGTTTGGCGACAACGTCAACGACCTATCCATGATGAGCATCGCCGACATCGCTGTCGCGCCCGCCAACGCCATCGACGAGGTGAAACGCAAAGCCGACCTGGTGATCGGCGCCAACAGCGACGACGCCGTGGCGCGATTCATCACCGACCACCTCAACGACTAACCCCCGCAACGACAACGACTTATGCGCAACATTTATGACAATAAACGGATATGGAAACTGGTGTTCCTCATAGTAGCGGCAGTGGCCATCATCATCTTCCTGCTCATCTCCAACCATCTGGTCAAGGACCTGGCGCAGCAGGAACGTGAACGTATGCATATTTGGGCGCAAGCTACCGAGAAACTCGCTCAGGCTGAGGAGAATACCGACCTGGAGTTCCTCCTGAGCATCATCAGCGAAAACAACACCATACCGGTGCTCGTGGCTGACGCGGAGGGTAATATCTCGCAGTTCCGCAACTTCCGCCTCCCCGACCGCGTTCCCCCCGACACTTATAGCTTCCAGGAGCTGTCGCCGCGCAATAAGCAGTACCTCCGCGACGTGCTCCGCGACGCCATAGGCAACCACTCCATGGCTCACATGGCTGCCACCAACACCCACTTCATCGACGTTAAGGTCTTCGACAACACCTATTTATATATATACTACGAGGACTCCATCATGCTGCGCCGCCTCAGCTATTACCCCTATATCCAGCTGCTGGTGATGATTATCCTCGCAGGCATCATCTACAGCGCCATCATCTACACCAAACGTGCCGAACAGAACCGCGTGTGGGTGGGCCTCTCCAAGGAGACGGCGCACCAGCTGGGCACCCCCATATCCTCGCTAATGGCGTGGAACGAGTACCTCAAGCTATCGCAGGACGACCAAGAGGCGGTCAACGACGCCGCCAACGAGATGGAGAAGGACGTGAAACGCCTGTCGGTCATCGCCGACCGTTTCTCCAAGATCGGATCCGTGCCCGAGCTGACGCTACAATACCTCAACACCGCCATCGAGGAGAGCCTCGAATATATGCGGAGCCGCATCTCCGGCAAGGTTGAGATAAAGATGGAGTTCTCCTCCGACGAGATGGGCGTCAAGCTATCGCTACCCCTCTTTGAATGGGTCATGGAGAACCTCACCAAGAACGCCGTCGATGCCATGGAGGGCGCGGGAATCATCACAATAACCACCGGCGAGGAGAAGGAACGACTATACATAGAGGTCAGCGACACCGGCAAGGGCATCGCACGCAAGAACTTCAAGACCGTCTTCAACCCCGGTTTCACCACCAAGAAACGTGGCTGGGGACTGGGACTAACCCTCGTGAAACGCATCATCGAGGAATATCATGGCGGCAAAATCTACGTCAAACGCAGCGAACTGGGCCGCGGCACCACCTTCCGCATAGACCTCCCCAAAGGTTAATCTTTGTTAAATTTTATCCACTGTATAACATTATTATATAAATTTGCAGCGTAGGAAAAGACCAAATAAGTATTGGAAAGAACAAAATCCCAAATAGACCTACTTTTTATCTGCGATGACTCGCCACGGCGAGCATAATGACCCACTCACGGCACCCCGATGGTGCGCGGTGATCCTCACATCATGTACGACTATGGCTGCGGCATTACGCCACGGCTACTTATATCACGAAAAAGCT
>CAZLJS010000245.1:0-2667 GCA_964559895.1 uncultured Sangeribacter sp. | reverse complement strand
GGTGCTGCCGGTTATGGCGACTTTATGAACCAGCTGATGGGCAATAGCTACGGCATCGTCTTCTATCCGGTGCTGTTCAACGCTGTGATGCAGGGCGATCGTACCGCCCCCACGGTGCTCGCTGCCCTTGACAGGATTGAGCAGACCATAGATCTATGGGACTGCGTGGTGATAATCCGTGGTGGTGGCGCCACTACCGACCTTAACGGCTTCGACAACCTGGAATTGGCGCGCCGCGTGGCAACCTTCGCCATACCAATCATCGTGGGTATAGGCCACGAACGCGACCGCACCGTGCTCGACGAGATAGCGCATACCCGCGTCAAGACACCTACCGCGGCGGCGGAATGGCTCATAGGCAACGCCTTGGAGACATGGCAGCGCGTGAATACGCTGATGCGTGAGATTACCACCACCGCCACCTCGCTAGTGGCAGGGAGTAAGCAGCAGTTGTCGCAACTCGAGACCTTGCTTCACACCTCCGCGCAGGCGCGTCTGTCGCAAGCCTCCTCGCGCCTTACCGCTATTCAGTCGTTGCTCCCCTCATTGACTAGCAATCGCTTGCAGCAAGCACGCCTATATCTCGACGGCATACGCAGCGCCATCCCCGCCGCTGTGGATAAGAAACTAGCCGTCGCCACCGCCTCCCTCGACGCTTATGGCAAGGAGGTGAAGCTCGCTGCTGCCTCATGCTTACAACGTGAGACGTCGCGCCTGGAGCGCCTTGCGCAGCTCAGTGAGGTCCTCAGCCCCACCCATACCCTCAAACGCGGATACACCCTAACACTTCTTAACGGTAAAGCCGTGCGTAGTGCCGCCGACATACCCTCCGGCGCTACCTTCACCACCCGTTTCGCGGATGGCGATATAGACGCACAGAGACAGTAAAGTTGTCGTCATCTCAGCTTATAATGATATAAAATAAAAAAGGAAGCCCGATTGGACTTCCTTTTTATATATGGTGGGCATTAGCCCTAGAGGTCATTGCTATTTTACCAATACTTTGGTTGTTGCGGAGCCTTGGCGACGGAGGTAGATGCCCGGAGTGGCGGGAACACCGTCGATACGTACACCTTGGATGGTGAAGTACTCGGCAGCGGCGTTGTCGTCGATGGTGATAGCAGATACTGCGGATTGGTCTGAAAGGGTGAAAGTGTCTTTCTCAGTCCACGCGCTGGCGTTGTAGCTGTCTGCGTCAACGGGCACCGCTTTCACGCGGTAGTCGTAGGTGCCGTAAGCCTCAAGGTCGGTGACTTTGTAGAAAGTGTCGGTGATGCCTGTGAAGGTCTTAGTGTCGGCAGAGGCAGTGCGCGCGGGAGCGTCGCTTGCCAATACATCGCTGGCGTCGCCAAGATAGATGTCGGCAGTGGTGAGATATACACGTTTCTTGTTGGCGGTGCTCTCTATTTTGATATAAGATTTGGTGTTGGCATAACCCTCAAACACTACGCAGTAGTCTTTGAACTCATCGGTGAGGGAGATGGTCTCCTCCTTGATGGCGGTTTTGCCTGCGTTGAGAAGGCTTACCTTGACGCTGCTCTTGTCGCTACCATAGTATTTGGCGTTGAAGATGACAGAGACGATGCCCTCCTCGTCGGTAGTGAAGGCGGGGGAGATGACTGCACCGGTTTTTTTTGTAGATCCGATGTAAAGGTCGCCTGCTGTGTCGGTGTTTACAGAGCCGTCGGTGGTCCAAGAGCTATTGTTGTTGAAGTCGTTGGAGCTGACAAGCTCGTAGGTGATATCTTTGTGTTTAGACACCTCGAGGGTGTAGGTGACGTCGGTGTTGTCGCCGGGTTCCCAAGAGATGGTAGCGGCAGTGGATGAGTTCACGTTGGCTGCCAAGTTGACGGGTTGAGCCACTGCGGGTAGATCGGCCTTCATCACCCAGAAGGAAACGGTTCCATCGGGGTTCTTGGTAATCTCAGTGACAGGTTTGCTCATGTAGGAGCCGGTGTTGACCTTCGCTGCGGGAGTGGATTCATTGGTAAGCTCGGTAGCATTGCCGTAGGGCCACAAGTCGCCTGCCAAGTCAGCCTCGTTGAAGGTGTAGCCGTAGCTGGTCTTATCCAGTTTAAGTGTATTGTCGGCGGGGATGGGGGTGACGCGCTGCAAATCGTAGTCATTTACTGAGTTGCCACTCCATGCGGAGGCGCTGTAGGTGATGTGGGTGATCAACATACCCTCGTAGGGCATATATTTGTCCCAACCCTGCTGTGCGCGGTTCTCAAGGATGTAATATTCATTTTTGTCCTTGGCGTTGGTGAGCTTCACAGCGAAGTCTGTGTCTTTGGATTTCTGGTTGAATACCGGCAGGGTGTAGTAGGTGTTTTGCTCACCCTCGTTGAGGTCGATCCAGCCCATGAACGCTTTCTCGTAAGCGGAATAACCGATAGGGGTGTATCCGTCGTTGTTGTAGCAGCCGTAGTCGAGGATTGACCAGGGACCCATGCCGAAGTGCGCGCCATAGTTGGTGTCGTAGAGGTCGGGGAGGTCGAGGCAGTGGGAGTACTCGTGGCAGAAGGTGCCGATGCCGTCGATGTCGGAATTGTCGTCGTAGTATAGCTCATTGAAGACGGCGAATTTGCTGACGGTAGTGTTGTCGAGAGTCAAATTTTTGCCATAGTCGGAGCTTGCCAAATCCCATTGGCAGGGCCAGATAGAGTT
>CAZLJS010000244.1:0-2675 GCA_964559895.1 uncultured Sangeribacter sp. | reverse complement strand
CCATTGTGATTATCGACAATTATATGGAGCTAATAGCAGAAGGGGTGTCGCGATGGAAGGCTTCCATAGATAGCGCCGTCCATTTCTTCAAGTCGATATTCTCCGCAACCTTGGCTATCAGTATCACCTTCTTCCCGATGCTGATGACCATGACAGGTATGGCTGCCGACTTTGTGCAGAGCTTCCCTTGGGCGATGACTATTATCCTGTTTGTGTCATTGCTGGTAGCTGAGTTGCTCGTACCATTCCTGCAGTTCTGGCTCATCAAGAAACCTATTAAGAGCGAGCTGAAGAAAAATGGTAAGAAGAAATTCTCATTCCTGGACCTGCTTCAGAATAGTTACAACTGGTTGATAGCCAAATGTTTCAAGTTTCCTCGACTCACCCTGCTGTTTGGTATAGCCACCATCGTGGCAGGTATGTATCTGATGACTAAGGTGCCACAGCGCTTGCTCCCCGATGCCGAGCGTAACCAGTTTGCTGTGGAGATCAACCTTCCCACCGGTACCGCTATTGAGAAGACCGCAGCCGTTGCCGACAGCCTGGAGAAGATACTCCGTGCCGACGACAGAGTCATCTCCGTGGCATCCTTTAAGGGATGCGCCTCACCGCGTTTCCAAAACACCTATGCACCACAGCTCGGTGGCACTAACTATGCGCAATTCATCGTCAACACCACAGGCAACGACGCCACCGTGGCTATCCTCGATGAATACGCGCCCAAATACCGCACTGCCTTCCCCGAAGCCATTATCAAATTCAAACAGTTGGTATATAGCGAGGCTGCTTATCCTATAGAGGTGCGCCTCAGTGGTGAAGACAAAAACCTGCTCAAGGCCGAGGCCGACAGATTGGTCACTATCCTGCGTCAACAACCTGAGCTAAACCTGGTGCAAACCAACTTCAAGGAGCCTTTGACCTCAACTAAGATAGAGATTGATGAGGAGGAATCTACCCGTCTGGGGTTATCCAACGCCGCTATCGAGACCTCGTTGGCTCTACGCTATGGTCCGGGTCTCAACGTAGGTACTGTATGGGAGGATGACTACGACATCAACGTGGTGCTCAAGAGCAACCGCTCAGATTTCTCCTCCTTCGACAATCTCAAAGATGAACGTATCCCCGTGGCGGGAGGTCTCACCAACGTGCCTCTCCGTCAGATTGCCAAGATCACACCTGTGCAACGCTATGGTCAGATAGTGCGCCGCAACGGAGTGCCCACCATCACCGTCATGGCTGACGTGGAGCGAGGCACTAATATCATTAACGAGACTGCCAAGGTGCAGAAACTCGTGGAGGATGCCAAGATTTCGCCCAAGGTATCCATCGCTTATGGTGGTGAGCTGGAGGAGAACGAGGAGCAGATGCCACATATCCTTACTGCCTTGC
This sequence comes from uncultured Sangeribacter sp., assembly GCA_964559895.1. Classification (GTDB taxonomy): domain Bacteria; phylum Bacteroidota; class Bacteroidia; order Bacteroidales; family Muribaculaceae; genus Lepagella. The sequence goes on along the minus strand of CAZLJS010000244.1, from coordinate 1,286 downwards.
TGATCTCTGTAGTAATCATCTTCTTCATCCTGGTATGGCACTTCAAACGCGTCAGCACCGCTACGTTGCTACTCTTCTGCTTGACGCTCTGCTTCTTCGGCACCGCCTTGGGAGTACTGATACAAGGTGTGGAGTTTGGCATCACCGCCGTCTTAGGCTTTATCAGCTTGATGGGTATCATAGTCAGAAACGGCATCATCATGATAGACTATGCCGAGGAGCTGCGCACCAACGAGAAGATGAACGTGCGCGACGCCATCTTCCATTCCGCTCAGCGACGTATGCGTCCTATATTCCTCACCTCAGCTGCAGCATCAATGGGTGTAGTGCCGATGGTGCTTCACGGCAACACTCTCAACATGCCTATGGGCACCGTGATCTTCTACGGTACTCTCATCACCATGTTCTTCATCCTCACCATTATACCTATCGCATATTGGTGGATCATGCAACGTGCTGAAAACAAACAGGCTATGAGAAGAGGCTTACAACCAAAGAAATTCTAAACTGATATTTACGATGAACCATATAACAAAATTGAAATTTTTCTTCATCGTCATACTTCTGGGGATGTGTCACATCAGAGCATATTCCCAGGGTATGACCCTGACACTCGAGGAATGTCGTCAGCGTGCGTTGGACCATAACGTGGCATTGCGCAACGGTGCTAAATCCATCGAGGCCGCCAACGAGACAGCCAAGGAGGCTTTCACCAACTATTTCCCCACAGTAAGCGCCACCGGTATGGCTTACGATGCCAACAAGGGACTGGTACAGATGGAGATGGAGCCGGGGCAGCAGATGAACCTGCTCAAGGATGGCATCATGGGTGGCGTCACCCTCACTCAACCTATCTTTGCCGGCGGTCAGATTGTCAACGGTAATAAGTTGGCAAAACTAGGTGTGGAGGTCAGCGAGCTCCAACAGCAGCAAAATCGCAAAGAGGTAATCCTCACTGTGGAGAAATACTTCTGGCAAGTGGTGACGCTGAAGGAGAAGCGCAAAACGCTTGAAGCGGTAAGAGAGCTGTTGGCACAGATCAATTCTGATGTGGATATCGCCGTGAAAGCCGGCGTGACCAACCGCAACGACCTCTTGCAGGTCCAACTGCGTCAAAACGATGTGGCAAGCAATATGATCAACCTCGACAATAATCTGGCGCTTTGCCGCATGATACTCGCCCAGTACATCGGTCTCAACGGCACTGACATTGATGTTGAAACGCCCGATCAGATGGATCAGACGCCTATATTCCCCTCTGAGTTATATGTGGATCACTCCACAGC
>CAZLJS010000243.1:0-2696 GCA_964559895.1 uncultured Sangeribacter sp. | reverse complement strand
TCATGATATCCATGCCGTTCTCCTTGGCTCTGAGAGCCATTTTAAGCACATCCTCGGGTGCGGAGAAGCCGTCACTGGGATTGACCCACACTCTCAGTCTGACGGCATTCATACCATATTCTTTCATCAATTTAGTTGTCTCCATAGGCACGCCCTCAGCGGTATATACCGTGCGGTGACGCGCTTCGTCTGCAGTAGCGCCACTAATATCGGCACCCAGCCAGAAATCTTTGGCTTGAATGCTGACACAGCCTGCTAGCAAGCCAAACATGACGAGAGGTAATCGATTAAATATTCTCATCTTACAAGAGTTTTATGATATAAGTTATCTGTTAATTTTCTACTCATCCTTGAGCTTGAGTTGCAAATCCACACTCGACTCGTGGATAATCGAGAATAGCCGTTTCAGAAGCTTTGGATCCAGTCCCAACGCTTCCCCTGTGGCTATCTTGTCGGAGAGCAACACGGCATAACGCTCCTTCTGCACCACCGACATATTGTTTTGTTTCTTATACTCTCCTATCTCTTTGCATACATCCATTCGTTTAGCAAGGATATGGACTAATTCCAGGTCCAGAGAGTCTATTTTTTCACGCAAGAGTTGTAATTGGGAGGAATTGCCAGGCAGGTCGCGCGGCTTTAATGTAGCCACTATATCCAGCAACTCCGCAGGGGTAATCTGTTGCGCGGCATCGCTGACAGCTACCGATGGGTTGATATGCGACTCCACCATCAATCCGTCGAAGCAGAGGTCCATCGCCTCGCGACATAATGAGGCTATCAGATTGGCTTTACCTCCGGTGTGGCTCGGATCATGGAATATCGGCAGCGTAGGGATACGGCGCTTCAGCTCAATAGGGATAGCCCAATGCGGAGGATTGCGATAAACGCCTGTCACATAGTCGCTAAATCCTCTATGGATAGCTGCCAGTCTAGTGATGCCGCAACCGGATAAGCGTTCCAACGCACCTATCCACAGTTCCAAATCCGGGTTAACAGGATTCTTGACAAGCACTGCTATATCAGCGTTCATCTCTTGGATAGTGTCGGCTATCTCCTGCACAGCAAAGGGGTTGGCCGTGGTGCGCGCACCTATCCATATGCCATCTAAGCCTGCATTGACAGCGGCCTCCACATGCTCACGGGTAGCGACCTCGGTGAGCACCTTCATGCCGGTCTCTTGTTTGACTCGTTGCAGCCATGGCAAACCTACTGCACCTACCCCTTCGAAGCTCCCGGGACGGGTACGCGGCTTCCATAAACCGGCACGATATATCTTCACGCCACCTGCAGCCAACTCCTTGGCGGTGGTTAACACCTGCTCCTCAGATTCAGCGCTGCATGGTCCGGCGATTATCAACGGATTCTCTTGTATCTCAAATATAGGAGAGATCTGCATCATTCCTTTTTCTCTATCATCTTCAAAAATTCCTCCTCAGAAATCATCGGCACGCCAAGGCTCTCGCACTTGGTTCGTTTGGAGGGGCCCATATTCTCTCCGGCAAGCACAAAGGTGGTTTTCTTGGATATGGAACTAACATTCTTGCCACCTTCCATCTCAATTATCGACTTATATTCGTCGCGTGAATGGTGCGCAAAGGTGCCGGATATAACTATCTGTTTACCCTCAAGGGCATTACCTACGGAGTTAAGTTTCTCCTCGCTAAGGCTCATCTGAACGCCGGCCTCGCGAAGTACCTCTATGTTGTGGATATTGATTGGCTCCCTGAGGTAATCATAGATGCATTTAGCGATAATCGGACCTATATCTTGACACTCAGTGAGTTGCTCCACAGTCATCTCCATCAACGCATCCATTGACTTCACCGCTGAGGCAAGGCGCTTGGCTGTGGTTTCACCCACGTTGGGGATGGACAACGCATAGATCACTTTCTCAAATGGTATGGCTTTTGAGTCCTCGATACCTTTAAGAATCTTCTTGGCAGTCTTGGGGCCGATGCGGTCCAGCGATGCAAGTTTCTCCTCATCAAGAGAGTATAGGTCGGCAATGGTTTTGACCAGACCGGAGTTGAACAGCAACTGAGCCGTTTCTTCACCAATGCCATCGATATTCATCATTCTGCGGGCGCAGAAGTGCTCTATTTTACCGGTGAGTTGTGGAGGACAGCCATAGATATTAGGGCATTTCCAGGCAGCTTCTCCCGGTTCTTTATACAGTTCACGGCCACACTCCGGACAATGTGTCACAAACTCTATTCTCTTAGCGTCGGGATCACGTTTCTCCAGCGCCACGCCTGTGATCTTGGGTATTATCTCGCCACCCTTCTCGACGTATAGCCAATCGCCATGATGGATATCGAGTTGACGGATTATGTCATCGTTGTGTAGGGATGCGCGCTTGACTATCGTTCCCGACAGCAACACCGGCTCCAGGTTAGCTACCGGGGTTATCACGCCCATGCGGCCTGTCTCGAAGGTGACATAGCGCAACTTGGTGCAGGCATTCTCCGGATTGAATTTGTAAGCCACCGCCCAACGTGGGGACTTTGCGGTGACACCCAGATTGAGTTGTTGACGGAAATCGTTGACCTTAAACACCAAACCATCGGTAGCCACAGGGAGGGTTTTGCGCTGCACGTCCCAATAAGCCACGAAGTCATCCACCTCTTTGATGCTGTTTAGGATACACATATTCTTGCTCACCTTGAAGCCCCATCTGCGGGCAGCCTCCATGC
>CAZLJS010000242.1:0-2697 GCA_964559895.1 uncultured Sangeribacter sp. | reverse complement strand
AAGGGCAAAAAACATGAGAATTTCCGACACATTTTGGATAATTGAAAAATAATCACTAACTTTGCACCCGAAAATGATGGTCTGGTAGCTCAACTGGATAGAGCAACAGCCTTCTAAGCTGTGGGTTCCGGGTTCGAGTCCCGGCCGGATCACAAAACAGAGCAGTCTTACGGCTGCTCTGTTTTTGTTTTTATTAGTATTTAAATTCTCGCACAAGGCAGCTCAGCTACCTCCTTCTAACGAAGTTATATGCATCTCCGTAATTTTATACTGTTTCGAGGACCACGGCGAGGCTTGCCACGCCAATCACCACCCATAGGATGATGGCTTGTATCAACGGCTTAACGCCTACTTGCTTAATCACCTTGAAGGATAATGAGGCGCCAATGGCGAAGAGTACCAATACCAACGCATACTCCTTGGCTATGGTTGCTATCGTCTTATAGATAGGTGCCATCACGTTCATCGCGCTCTCCGGTGTATAGGTATTGATCACCATTGCTATCACGAAATACACGATAAACCAGGGTATGGAAACCTTCTTTTTACCTCCCTCTGCATCGCCGTTCTTAAATATCAGCATGGTCACGAATGCCAAGGGGATGATCCACAGTGCTCGTGTACACTTGATGAGCGTCGCTATCTCACACGCCTCGGGGCTATAGGCTTGTCCGGCACCGACTACCGATGAGGTGTCGTGGATGGCTATCGCCGCCCAGGTACCAAACTGTGCGTCTGTCATCTCCAACATTCTGCCCAACGGAGGGAAGATAAACAGCGCTATGGCGTTGAGGATAAATATCACTCCCAACGACACTGCCATCTCGTTCTCGTTGGCTTTAAGCACGCCACCTACTGCCGCTATGGCGCTGCCACCACAGATAGCCGTACCCGATGAGATAAGATATGATGTCTTGGAATTAATCTTCATCCAGCGGCCCAGCATCACGCCTACCACCATCACTCCTATCACCGAAACGATGGTGAACAGCATACCCTCGGCACCAGATTGCAATGAGCGCTCCAGGTTCATGCCAAAACCGAGTCCCACGACCGATGCTTGAAGCAGATATTTGGATAATTTCTTATTGAATTTAGGGAAAGGGATGCCGAATATCAGGGCAAACACCAATCCTATAAAAAGAGCTATCGGCGGAGTAATTAACTTCACGCCTATCCCCGGTATCAAATCAAAGGGGAAAATCATCACAACGGCGAGCACCCAATACAGCACTCGTCCAATCTTCTGTAATGTCGTTACGTTCGAATCCATATTCCTTTATTTTAAGTTTCTAATTTTTTCTAAATCGTCCGAAAAGATATTCCTGGGCGTCGCGGAGCACCACCGATCCGGCGAGGCGCAACACCATATAATATAGTGCGCCACCCACTACCGCCGACGCTATTATCGCCAATATCGGCGACGTCACATAGTGTGTTATCGCATAAGCCACTGCCATACAAGCCATGGTGAGTAGTAGGTATGGCATATTGTCGCGCAAGGTGTGCCAGATGCTATAACGCGTCACCCTACGCATCATCACCAGTTCTATCACGAGCGTGAGGAGGGAGGCGAAAAACTGTCCCCACACCAATGCGGTCATCGTGCCAAATGGCAGGGTGATGAAGATTGCCGCCACGATGAGCAGGTCCTTCACCGTCTCCATAGCCACTAAGACGCGACTGCGGCCCAACGCTAGTATATAGTTGGAATAGAGAGAGATTAGTATCACAAACACTCCTCTCGCCACAAGTATCTGAAACAGTGGTATCGCCTCATCCCATTTCTGGCCAAACAGGAGATGAAAGATAGGGGTGGCGAGGATTATCAGCGCTCCCATGAAAGGGAACGTCATAAAAGCCACCATGCGGTTCACCTTCCCCACCACGGCGAGGAATCGCTGCCGCTCATCTTGGAAACGCGACAGCAGCGGCACGAACGTCGCGGTGAAAATCTGCGACAGCGAGGCACTACCCATCTTGCTCCATTTATCCGCCTGGGTATAGACGCCAAGCGCTGTCATGCGGTAATAGATGCCTATGATGAAGCTATATATATTCAGGCAGATAGTGTTGAATAGTGAGGTCAGGAACACTCCCGTTCCCACTCCGGCGATACCCTTCAGCGAGCTCCAGCTGAAGCGTAAACGAGGCACCCAGCCCCCTACGCACCATAGCCAGCAGGTCTTAAACAGCGCCAATATCAACGACTGCCACACCAGCGACCACGCTCCATAGCCGTGCAGCGCCATCACTACAGCCACCGCGCCCGAGATGATTTGTCCCAGCAGGTTGGATATGGCGATATGCTTCACCTCCATCTGCTTCATCATCCTATTGGTCTGTACTATGCCAAAGGCTGTGAAGATAAAGGAGAGAAACATCACTCGCGACATCGAGGTCAGCACCGGCTCATGAAACATCTCCGCTATCAATGGTGAGCAGAACCATAGCAACAGATACGCCACACCTGCCACTGCCAGGTTGAACCAGAAGACAGTGTCGTAGTCGCGCGCCTCCGGCTCCTTCTTCTGCAACAACGCGGCACCAAAACCGCTATCTACAAAGAGGATTGCAAACGCCTGAAACACCAACATCACGCCCACCAAACCGAAATCGGCTTTGGACACGACATTGGCCAACACCACTCCGACTACCGCATAAAGTATCTGGCTGCCGAAGCGGTCTATGCTGTTC
>CAZLJS010000241.1:0-2741 GCA_964559895.1 uncultured Sangeribacter sp. | reverse complement strand
CAAGAGTGGCGCAAAGACCCCGCTAACTGGGCCCCCGCAGGACAAAACGACTAATATTCATAGAAAGAATAGATATATCTATGGCAGACTTTAAAAGTGACCGCGTCGCCTTGCACGGCACCGCACAAGATGTATTCGACAAACTATCATCGCCCGAGAAACTGCGTGATATGCTCAATCAACGCTATACGCAAGTGTCGGAGATGACAGGCAACAGCTTGCCCGACAATGTGCGCGAGGCTCTGAAAAATATAGAACTTACTCAAGACGGCATCATCATCAAAGGTGGCCCCACAGGTGATGTGCAATTGCGCAAAGGCGACAATAAGCCATACTCCCTAGTGAAGTACGACGGTGTCAACACTCCTGTGCCTATCGGTATTGAGTTTCGCCTTAACGACGAGGGCGCTGCCGCCTCTGCGCAGGTGGTAATCACTGCCAACATACCCGTGTTCATGAAGCCCATGATCGCCGGTCCTATGGACAAAGCAGTGAAAATGTTTGCCTCTTTGCTGGAAAAAATACCAAGCTGGTGTTAAAAAAAATAATACATATCGCGGTCAGCCTGTTAGCACTATTGCCGGCTGTATCGCTCACGGGTTGCGGGGATGAGATCAACAATGATCGCATCCCGGCTATGCCTGTGGATATCAACCTCTCCAGTGCCGGACTATGGGCTACCTATGGCATCGGTGGTATTGGCATGTACCGATACTTCATCAAAGGTGAGGAGCCTTCCAATTTCCCATGGCTCGCCACCACATATACCGGATTCGGCGGTGTGCTACTAGTCGGCGTCGATGCCGCGGCATATTTCCAGAACGACGCATGGCCATATATGCCGAAAGCGTACGATATGGCGTGCCCCGTGGAAGCTGACGCCTCCGTGAGAGTCTATGTCGATGAAAACAGCTTCGAGGCCGTTTGCCCAATGTGTAAATCCCGCTATACGCTATATTCCGGTGGCGGACCCGTGTCGGGTGAAGCTCTCGGCCTTAAATATGGCTTGAAGCAATACAACTGCACCGGAACACCTACTACCGGATTCAGAATCTACCGTTAACAGAAATTATGCTCACTATTCTCGCAATGATATTGAGAGGCCTCGCGATAGGCTTTATGATATCGGCTCCGATGGGTCCGGTGGGCATCCTCTGTATTCAGCGCACTCTCAATAAGGGACGGCGCACCGGCTTCCACACAGGCATTGGCGCCGCTATCTCCGATATGATATACTGCTTCCTCACCGGTTTCGGCCTGTCATTTATCGAAGACTTCCTGGAGGCGCATCGCAACCCTATACAGCTGGCTGGCAGCCTCCTGCTGGTGGTGTATGGCATATATCTTTTCAAAAAGAACCCCTCGCGCGCGCTTCATTCTCCTAAAACGGAACAGGGCTCGCCCAAAAAGGATATCCTCGGAGGATTCCTGTTCACATTCTCTAACCCGCTGATACTCTTCTTGATAATCGGCTTGTTTGCCCGCTTCAATTTCGGTGACCCGAGTTGCATGTATTACCACTATATCGTGGGATATTGCTCCATCCTGGTCGGCGCCTTGACATGGTGGTGGGTGGTGACATACTTCGTCGATAAGGTGCGGTCGCACTTTAACCTACGCTCTATGTGGCTGATAAACAAGATTATAGGATGCGTGATGCTGCTCTTTGGTCTGGTCGGCATCGGCACGGCGCTATACGCTATGTATCCCATGAAAGCCGCCGCTGCGGTGCATCGCGCTTCTCCTACCTATGAGTTTGTGGCGCAAGGGGATAGCACAGCTACACCGACCATCGGCAACGCCACCGGCGAGACGCTTCTCCGCACCATCCCTCAGAGCATCGGCGACGACGATTTTGAATGGGTAGCCAACGCCACAGACCTCCATAACTCTCTCAATAAGCGGTATAGCTACCACGACAGCAGCGGACAGCACAAGGTCCCGCCACCGGGCTGGGGCGTGGCCGTCGAAGACCCGCCAAACAGCTCGCTACTCTCCGCCGTCATCTTTCCTCAAGAGGTCAACATCTCCAAATATAGCGATGAGACGAAACCAACTCTAACATTAGTTGTTACATGGAAAACTCCTGCCGATGAAACTACTCACAGCGAGACTCTACAAATCACCGACAAGGACCTAGCCCCCAACAATTCCCCGATAAGCATCTCAATCACACGCCGCGACAACCAAATTCGTGTCTTGGCAGGCCACAGTATGCTCGTCGAGCTATGGAGCCGTGAGCTACCTACGCTCACCGTGCAACGTGTGGGTATGGTGGCGCCACCCGCCGCGGAGTTCCGCCTCAACCGCACCGCGCTGCATCACTATCCCCACGAAGATAGAGCGCTGCATACTTCCTGGATGGCAGACATAGAGGGGCTTACGGAGCGTATCCGCCGCTCCTCCGACCCCGTGGAAGGGTTCTATTCATACCTCGACTACGAGTTTGACGACACCCTGTTGCGCCTCGGTGGCGACTATAAGATAGCATTGCTAGCCGATGATGACGCAGACCGATATGGCCCGACGACTTCCAACCACAGAAAAAGTTACCTCATCTATTACATCTCCGGCGCCACCGTCAACGCCGACAAATGGCTCGCCGGAATGATAAAGGGCCGCCTCACCCCCAATGCCGGCGACAACAGCTACCTCCTTACATGGTACGACGCCGACTGCCTGCCCCTCAGCTTCGACCTCACCGCGACCCTTGCCGACCACCACCTCCTCACCCTCTATTT
>CAZLJS010000240.1:0-2749 GCA_964559895.1 uncultured Sangeribacter sp. | reverse complement strand
AAATTACGTAGCGATTTCATATAGCTAATGAAATCTAACTGTTCGTGAGTAAGAATGATAGGCGCGGTGCTCATGGCGTTGATATCTATTTTTACTTTAACCCGGATTGTATTTCTTGCATAAAGGCATCAAGATCGTCTGAAGTAATGCTTGCATCGAAATCCTCCAACCCAATCAACTCATCGCTATCGGTCGCGACAGCCGTTGTTGCGGTGTGGCTTACGTCAACAGGGTCGGCGCTATTATTTACAACAACGTCTGTACACCCCTGTTTCCAGAGTTTGATGGCGGAGTCGATGCCATTCTTTTCCCATTCGCTGAGAAGCCGATCTACTCCGATTGTTTGGTCTTTCAAGGCAATTCTTGGCATATATTTTGATATTTGCCAAAAATGATTGAATCGATGTTTGACCCTTTTATCAGTATCTTCCATCTCAGAGATGTACCAATCAGATGTACCGTTGTTGATAGCTTCAAGTATTTTTGCTTTGTCGGCCAAACTTGACTCTCGGAATATCTTGTCAAAATAAATTGGAGTTGTTATACCGGATATCGTCAGTTTTCCTGATACAAGGCCATTAGGCGCAGACGAGAAGTCCATAGCGGCATCAGCAAATAACCGTTTGAAGTCGATAAATGTATACGAAACTTTGGCATGACGTGTCTCGCGTTTCGGTCTACTCTCCTGAAGCGTTGCTAACAGGTCGTCCAATCGTTTGCGCAGCGCTCTGTAGGTAGAGTCGGTTTCGCCCTTAACCATCTTTAGATAGTTAATTTTGCCTTCGAGAACATTCTCTAAGACAGGCTCCCCCTTCTTGCCATAACCTTTGTCTGCCTTATAGCGCTTATAAAACCAGGCATATGCTTCGGAATAGCCAAACTTCTCCCAGACATTGAGCGTAGAACGCAGTTCCTTTATATATTTTCTAGATACGTTAACCTTCTCGCCAACGGTCAGCCCCGTGACATCCTGCTTTTGACCAACTTTCTGAAGTCGAGTTTTCTTCTCATTGAAACGGAATCCTTGCTCTGTTATGATACGGGTTAACTCCTGCATAAAAGCTCCGTCTGGTTGATATACGTTATGCATGGATGAGAAGGTCATATCATCGGCATAGCGTGAGAAGTGAAGCCCAAAGCGCTTGGCCAACCCGGTTAAGCGACGGTCCATCTGTTCACAAATCATATTGGACAGGAGTGGAGACGTTGGTGCTCCTTGTGGGAGTGCATTATAAGTCGTCCCATCCTCCATTTTGTATGCTACGCAACTCATTCCGGCTATGATTCTGGCAATGTTATCCGGAAAGTTATAGGGAGCAAGCTGTAGTCTCTTCCAAACGCGTGACTGCGAAATGGATGGGAAGAAGTTTGAGAGGTCTACGTTGAATACATAATTCTGATGGAGATGCATACTCGCATTCCCAACGACCGATCGGCCAATGGTAAAACCTTGCACACAAGGTAGCGGATTATAATGTGCTTCCAGTATGCTCTTGGTATAGCGTAGTAGGCTCTTCAATGTTGATGAGGGGGCGGCAATTTGCCTTGCTCCTCCGGATTTTTTAGGGATTGTAAAAATCTTATAGCGCCCGGGATTACGAGGATTGCAGGAGGCAAATAAATGCTCTAATTTGAACGGGAAAGCCTGTGCCCCAAACTCATCAGTTTTTAGGGCATTAAGTAAATCAAGAAAATCCATCGGAGATTTTGCTTTACTGAATTGCTTAATAATTGCTTTTCTGTCCATGATGATGAATGTACATAATGAAAAAACTGTGTATAGCCTCTGCTTTTCTTTGTGTACGAAACTTGTTATTTGAGAGTGAGTAATAGCTTTTATTGCTACAGATAATCAACCTAACGTTACGACGTTGATTTATTCCTTTTTTTGGCAGTGCATCGGGGCACACTGCCTTTAATCGGAACACCAGCCTCGGTCGGCGACCTTAGTCCAAAGGAACAACGGCAGGCAGAAGTCAAAAGTTTGTCGGGCTATACACAGTATTTCAACGTTCTGATTGCATCAGTTAGTGATGTTTGATTCTACATCGCAAAGATAAACATTATTTTTGAATGTTTTGTTCAGAAATAGATTTTGGACTGAAAAAAATTTCTTGTTCTCAAATAAATATTCTGCCTTCCCTATTTGAGAAGAAAGATAGCTCAGCTGATAGAGCAAAATTTTCAAAAACGATCCGAGAATTATGGAAAGCATATTGATTGACACGCCGTTATGCGGAGCTCTGCATAACGGCGTGGGGGGAATCATTGAAAAAATTTATTTTTTTTGCATTTTTATTTGGTTATTACAAAAAAAGCTACTACATTTGCCGCGTGATTTGAGAATCACAGACATACGTAAAAGTTATGGACTGCTGACTCGGTCAGCCCGTCCAAGATGCTAAACTCAGAAATAAGCTAGCCGTTGTTGCGTCCGCGCACAAGCTATCATTTTTCCGAGTTTTTTTATATCTAAACTTTTCCGTATGAAAACGAATCTTAAGCTCAACAATTCCCTCTCTCTTAAGGCCCTCGAGGTCCAAGCACGTAAGGCTGCCGCTATCGCCGCAATCAAGCCGCAGGTTGTCCCCGCTCCAGCAGCCACCATTGTGCGCAAGGTTGCCGTAGCTTCGGCCCCTGTCCGCAACTCCCGGAAGGCAACGCCGCAAAGGGCGCAGACTATTGAGTCGGAAATCCGCTCAATCTTCCGTATGCTGAGTGTCGCCACGGCCGAGGATACGGTCGTGAA
>CAZLJS010000239.1:0-2756 GCA_964559895.1 uncultured Sangeribacter sp. | reverse complement strand
AGCGACAGGCTCTCTTCGAGTTTCTTGACGGCGTGGTGATAGGATGCTTTAAGCGCGCCGACTGAGGTGCCCAGAATCTCGGATATCTCCTCATATTTCATTTCATCGAAGTAGCGCATATTAAACACCAGGCGCTGTTTCTCGGGGAGCTTAGCCACGGCACGTAGCAACTCGGCTTTGGCTTCGTCACCGTCAAACCAGGTGTCGCCCTCTATGTTATCGAGCAGGAACTCATCCCCCTCTTGGGGCGCTATTGCGGCTTTCTGCTTCTCTTTGTTGATGAAATTGATGGATTCGTTGACGGCGATTTTATATAGCCATGTGGATAATTTGGCATCGCCACGGAAGTTTTGAAGGCTATTCCAGGCCTTTAGGAACACGTTTTGCAGCAGATCCACGGCGTCGTCATGGTTTACGACCATCTTTCGTATCTGCCAATAGATCTTTTCGCCATACCTACGCATCATGACATCAAAAGCTTCGGAGGCCTTCGATGGGTTCTGAAGATCGGCAATCAATTGCGTTTCATCTACCGGTGTTTGGTACGACATATTCTCTGCTATTGTGAATTTAAGCGGTAAAATTAGTAATTTTATTTAATACCGACAAATTTAGGGCCGAGAAACGTAGGTACAAAGAAAAAGGGAGATAACCACCACGGTCGCTCCCTTCAATAAGTTCTACAGGTAAAAATCTTAAGGTAAAAAAGATTGCTTTAGGTTCGGGGGCAAAGTTAGTAACTAACCAACTTCACTTCCAAATATTTTTAGAAAAAAAACACAAAACATGTTGTAAAACATAAATCACAACGGTCTTGTGCTATATTTTTGCTAGGCAAATGCGCTAAAAAGCATAATTATTTATCTGAATCTCGCCATGCTCCATAACGCCATAAGTGAAGTGCGTGAGCCAGTCTCCCATCATCAGGAGTTCGCTGCGGTCATCTATCTTGCGGCGTCCTACGATATGGTAATGGCCGAAGATGAAGTAATCCACCGCGGGGTACTCTTTTGCCATGTCGCGGCAGACAGCTGCCAATTCGTCGAGGACCTTGGTGGTGTCGCCGGTGATAGCTTTCGCCTCGTCGCTGCGGCTGGAGCCACTCCAACGATATGCGAAGGGGACGGTCCAGCGGGGATGGATGCCGGAGAAGAGGAATTGGCAGACTTTATTGCGGAATAGTGACTGGATGAAGCGGAACATCCTCGGGGGGTGCCCTATCCTATCGCCATGAGCCATCAGCACCCGCTTGCCTTGTATCTCCTCCACAAGGTTGCCATCCACCACGCGCACGCCTATCTCGTTGGGGATATAGTCGAATATCCAAATATCATGATTACCCAGCAGCCAGGTGATGGCTATGCCGGAGTCTGCCAGCTCCGCCAGTTTACCAAAGAAGCGCACGTATCCTCGTGGCACCACATATTTATATTCATACCAATAGTCGAGGATATCGCCGAGCAGGTATATCGCTTTGGCAGAATCTTTGATGGAGTCGAGGAAACGCACCACGTGACGCTCTATCTCGCGGCTATTGCCCAGATAGGCGGCGCCCAGATGCAAATCAGATAAGAAATAGACCTTGTCGCGCGTCATGGTCGGTGGGGGTTAGAGGAAACCTAGCTCGAGTTTAGCCTCTTCGCTCATCATATCGTTGTTCCACTCCGGCTCGAATACCAGACGAAGATCGACACCTTTGGGGCCCTCGATGCTCATCATCTTCTGTCGCACATCCTCGAGGAGGAAGTCCGCGGCGGGACATGAGGGGGCGGTGAGCGTCATCTCTATATGTAGCAGCTCATCCGTGGGGTCGAAATCTATCTTATATATAAGGCCAAGGTCATAGACATTGACGGGTATCTCGGGGTCGAAAACGGTGCGTAGCAACTCTATCGCTTTCTGTATGATACGGGCTTCTTTAGCCTCCGCGGACTCTGCTCCGGTTGGCATATTGTTCTGTTGATTAGCTTCCATGTTGCAAATTTACGAATTTAGAGTGTAAAAATAAAATAAAAGCATTAACTTTGCAGAAATTAAGTTGTAATACTTAGAGAAAGAAGAATAAATTTGTAATACTGAAATCATAAACATTATGAAGAATTTTAGACGATTAGCCCTAGTGGCAATACTTTTTTCGTTGGTAGCCGTATCAGCGAGAGCCGATTTCCGTTTTGGTATCAAAGCGGGTGTTAACATCAATAACCTGCATCTTGAAGACTACACCTCAGCATTCAACTCCAGCAACCGCTGCGGTTTCACCGGTGGTGTGATGGCTGAGTTCACCGTTCCGGTGATTGGCATCGGTGTGGACGCATCGTTGATGTACTCCAGGATGAACTCCTCAGTGGAGTCTGACGACACCAGCCTGGTAGAGGCCATCAAGAACACCGACAAGAACTTCTTTGAGATTCCTATCAACGTTAAATACAAGATCCAGATACCTGCTATCAGCAGCTTCCTCACCCCCTACATCTTCACCGGTCCGGACTTCGCGTTCAAGCTCAGCGGCGACGACAGCTACAGCGAGACCAAGTCTGTGCAAGTGGCATGGAACGTTGGCGCAGGTGTGGAGCTCGTTAAGCACGTCCAGGTAGGTGTCAGCTACGGTTTCGGCATCAACAAGATCTACAACAAGATCTCCAGCAGCGCCGTGACTTCCTCCGACATCAAGGCTAAAAACAACTACTGGACCATCACAGCCGCCTATCTATTCTAATCTTAATATAATTAATGAAAATTAGCAAGAAAATCCTTGT
>CAZLJS010000238.1:0-2767 GCA_964559895.1 uncultured Sangeribacter sp. | reverse complement strand
GCGCTGAAATACAAGCTATTTAAGCAGGAGAGCGACTGCCTAAACTATATTAAGGCGTGCTATGAGAAGGTCTCCGACACCCCTTATTCGCTTAAACTCCTGGAGGATGTGGCGAAGCACGCAACAGCCAGCATAGATGCTGAATATTACGCGCTATGCAAGAGCAAGTTGCAGCAGTTCCCCACCGCAGACTATGCGCCAAACATTGAAAATGTAATCGAAATATTGGAGATTAAAGAGGTATCCGCTAACGTGGAGAGTAAGGTCGCAATCGGCAGCCCCATAGTAGCCACGGTCACCTCTCGCAACTACTCCCAACTATATTTCCTGCTCATCAAGCGCTCCGACAAGCAGCAATACGACAAGAAGTGGCTAGTGAAGGATCTGAAAAAGCGTGGCACGGTGATGGAGGCCGTTGAGCTGAAGCATGATGATGCCAGTTTAATTACAAAATATACCGACACTATCTCTTTCGCGCCTCAGAAATGCGGTGAATATGTGGTGGTGCCCTCCACTACCCCCGACAAGAGCGGCATCCTGCTAAGCAGCGGCCACAACGACAGCGTTAAGACCTTCGACGTTGGCATCATAGCAGCCTTCGTCTCCTCCGACATGCGCAACCAGGATGTGTACCTCTACATCGTGGACGGGCGCAATATGCAGCCTATCTCCGGAGCTCAAGTATCCACGTCAGAGCATTCATATAGTAGCATCAAGGTCGCAGGCACTACCGACGACGAGGGCGCCATCTTGCTACCCGAAGATGGCACTTTCATATACGTCACCAAGGATAACGAGGCCTTAAGTAATTGTTTTTATCCCTCCTACATATCAGACAAAACCGGTGAGCGATGCGCTATCTTCACCGACTTGCGACTATACCACCCCGGCGACACGGTGCGTATCTCTGTAGTGAAATATGCCTTCGACAAGGAGTTTTTCACTCTCTGCAAAAAGCAATCTGTCAAGCTCCAACTCACCAATCCCGAGCGAGGCAAGATATCGGAAACGACGGTCACTACCGACGACTATGGACGTGCCACAGCGGAGTTCGTCATACCTAAAGACGCGGTGCTTGGCGAGTATGGCATACAGGCAGATAATGGCTACCCCATCACCAACGTCACCGTGGCGGAATACAAAGCGCCGTCGTTCTTCGTGGAGTGCAATCTCCAGGATATGCATGGCTTCAGGGTCGGCGACGACATTATCATCTCCGGTGCGGTGAAGAGCTACAGCGGTGTCGCGATGGCTAATGCCGCAGTGGTGGTAACGGTCAATTTCCACGAGTTCAGCTACTGGCGATCCAATGACAACAAGACGAGCTATAGCAAAGAGGTGGTCACCGACGCGGATGGCGCCTTTGAGCTGCGGCTATCCACCAAGCGATTCCCCGGCACTAAATTCGAGAAGGGTATATATAGCGTCAACGCTACCGTCACCTCAGAAGGGGGCGAGACTCAGGCCTCACCATCTCAACATTTCATCTTGGGTAATAGCTACTCTATCAACCCCGAGCTGCCCGACATGGTCAATCTCTCTGAGCTGAATGATGGCATTATCTCCGCCGAAGTACGGCTCTCCGACGCTATGGACCACGACACCTCAGGCGATATCCGTTATACTCTAACCAATGCCACAACGGGCGAGAAGATTACCGACGGCACCTTCGCCGCTCCAGATTTCAGACTAAATATCAAGGGGTTACCCTCTGGTAAGTATTCACTAAAATACTATTATACTAACAGTAGTAGCGGCGACGAGATAACCGCTGAATCCTCGATTATCCTTTACAGCAACGACGATAAGGTGCCACCCGTCGCCACAGCGCTATGGGTGCCGAAACGCGACATCACTTTCTCCGCAAACCAAAGGTACGTGGAGTTTACCGTGGGCTCCTCCTACAAAGACAGCTGGATATTCTGCGCTGTCTCTACTAACGATGGCGTGTTCTCTCGCCGCTGGATAAAGATTGATGGCAAGAACGAACGCATCACCGTAGATATACCATACAACGACGAGCCCTTATGGGTGAACCTGCAAGCAATCCATGACTTTAAGGACGAAAACGCTACCGTGGAGATGATGCCGCAACTGCTATTGGATAAGATGAAGATAGAGGTGGAGAGCTTCCGCGACAAGATCACTCCGGGCGACAACGAATCATGGCGGTTCCGCTTCTCGGTGGGCGACAAACCCTGTGGCGTCATCCCCGCCATGGCCGTGATGTCCAATAAATCGCTCAACGCTATCGTCCCCTTCCGCTGGGAGTTCGCTCCCGACAGACTGGCGCTATTCGCCAACCCATTTGACGATAACGCTGTAATTACCTCATACAGCAACGTTACTTATTTCAGATATCCCACTTGCCAACACCAACCATTCTCCTTGACGATACCCGGGTTGAATTACTACAACTATTCATTGCTAAACGCCTACAGCCACCGATTTATGCTCAGAAGCAATGCGCTATACGCGGCAAGCAATAGTGCCGATGGGGAAGTGAAGAGTTGCGCTGCTCCCAGGGCTGCTATGAGCACATTAGACGGCGCTGTGGGAGACATGGTTATGGCCTGTGCCAAAGAAGAAGATGTAGCGATGGAGCAGACAGAGGATACAAGCGACACCAACACCGCGCTACGCTCCGACGAGATGCCATTGGCGTTCTTCTACCCCAACCTCACCACCGACGCTAACGGCACACTATCGCTAAACTTTGAGGTGCCCGACTTCAACACCACCTGGCAATTGCAGCTCTTGGGCTACG
>CAZLJS010000237.1:0-2813 GCA_964559895.1 uncultured Sangeribacter sp. | reverse complement strand
TGAATATACCTCACAGGAGAATGGTGTATAGCGACAAACTTATTAGTAAAAGGGGTCTATACTACACCTTCCCTCTCAGTATGCTTGAAGATGAAGGAGCCTCTTTGATACTCCACGAGCCGGAAGAGGAGAAAAGAACACAGCAAGAGCCGGAAACGGTGTAGGAAATACTCCAAGAGCCGGAAACGGTGTAGGAAAGTTAGTTGAATACTTTTTTGCACGAATTTGTAAAAAACAGGCCAAAATCACCTCAACTACCTACGCATCAGATAGTTATAGTGGTATCAAGGTGGCATCGAGCAGCATCGAGTGGCATCGAATGGCATCGAACTCACTACCTTTGTCCTTATCACCGACGGCATAGCAGTTCACACAGCGCCACCTGCCTCACCTCTACCACCGCTGCCCCACCGCTACAGACAGTGCAGATATATCCATCGGTTTGGATGGTATAGAATCGCTTATCCTTCATTTCGGGGATATGCTTCAAGTCATCGGGAGCCGTGGCGCCTGCCTGTTTGAGTGCGCTCTCCTTGCGTGTCCAAATCTCGGTGAACCGTTCACCCTTATCCGCGGAGCTGGATATCCGGTCCAGTTCCGCGGTATTGCAACAGTAGGCAGCCATATCGGCATCGTAAGCCTGAATACGCTCTATATCTACGCCTACCGCGTCCTCTGAGACAGCACACGCCACGGCGCCACCGCTATGGCTCAGGCTGAACTCTATCCCACGGTGTCGGGCCAGATACGGTTTCCCCGCCGCGGTGTATGCCACGTCCTCATTAAGCTCCAATCCATATTGAGATTTAAGCCCATGTTGAAGTAGCAGGAATGCCGCCACGGACAATGCTCTATCCTGTTGATTGCGATAACGCGAGGCATGGTCTCTGCGTTGGTGTGGCAAGCGGTCGAGCGCCGTCTCCAGCCAATCATACCCGCCTAGGGCCACATCTGTGCATATATATAGTGTCATATTGGTGTCTAATCCGGTAGCGTCGTTCATGCGGCTATTTATCGCGTAGTTGGCAGAGGCGCTCCACATCCGTGTCAAACGTGTCGCGATTGATGGCGCGGTTGCGCACCGCGGTGCGATAGTTATAGATCGTCTGCGGGGAATAAAACAGCAGCGTCGCTATCTTGGAGCTGTCTTTGATGCCCATCCTCACCATGGCAAAGATACGCAATTCGGTATTGAGCTGCTCGTTGGGCTTGAGCACTATCTGCTCACCGTCGCGCAATAGCTTGTTGAACTGCTCCACGAAATCGGGGAAGACGTGCAGGAACGCTTTGTCGAAGTTAAAGAATAGCTCTCGGCTCTCGGCTTCGCTGTTGCGCGCCAACGCTGGTTTCAACAGGTCTTCGTGGAGATGCGCTTTAACCTTGGCTTTTACCGTGGACCGATATTTATTGAATTTGTCGATATATGTGGCGCATAGATCCATGAACAGATACACGTATTGTTCGCGCATGGCATTGGTATCCACCAGCCGCATATTCATCTCCTCGAGTTTGCTGTTAGCTTCGGCGATATCTCGGCTATGCTGTCGGTCGGCCTTCCATTGCTTATATATCATAACCATCGCCACTGCCAAGACTACGCATAGCAGTAGTATCACCCACAACGCCGTGTTCATATTACGATTGCGCTCCTCCATCTTTTGCTGATAGGAGACGATGACATCGGGAAATTTCTTGGATATTTCAATCAATCGGAGCCTATTGTTATAGAAAGTGGCATCCTCAAGGGAGAAGAGCAAATAGCGGTTGGCGCGCTCCAGGTCGCCATATCTTTTATTGATGAAGAGTGCTAGCTGCTGTAGCGCCAAATTCTCTTTGAGGGGAGTAATCTGGTCTGAGATGGCAGCCTTGAGCAGGTATCGCTCATAATTCTCCCAGTCTTTCTTGTATTCATATATCATGGCGGAGGCATAAGCCGCCTGAGCATACAGACGGGAATTTTGGGGCGCGTCACGCAGTAGCTCTTCATATAGAGGCAACGCCTGTGTGAACTGATGGCGACGCAAATGGCGCTCGGCGATGGCATATTTTCCTCTAAGGCTGCCTTGTGGCAAAACGGAAATGATAGAGTCGAGATACAGGATGCGTTTATTGCGAAACTCAGGTGTGAAAGTGGCATCGTCGGTATATTCCGCCCACACGCCGTAGATCCATTCGCGGGCGCTGTAATATTCGGCTTTGACGGAGTCGGCAAGCGCCGCGACATCTATCCCGTTGAGCATATCGTCGGCATGGCTGAAATATCCTGTGGTGGCAAACGCCAGGGCTTTGTGGACTTTGGCATTGGCTATCCTGTCGGGGTTGCGCGACGCGACGGCGCTCCGCATCTCACGATTGACACAGTTGATGACCGAATCGGCTTTATAGGTGATAAATTCATGAAACAACCGATTATAGAGATCCATCCTGCGAGCCGCGTCTGTTGTATGCCCCAGCACTGTGGTGAGGCTGTCGATACGTTGCTCCTTGACTTGCAAATATGTCTGTCGGCGATTGAGCTCCTGCTCCAGCCGTCGCGTCAAATCCTGTATATCGTCGGCGTGAACGTGAAACACTGCCAACATTATCATCACGGGGAATATTACGAATCGCATATTAGATTATTTTTTGCAAATATAATAGCATTTATTTATTCTTGCAAATCTACTTTAAAGGTTTTGGCGGTTACATATAATTCATTGATTATCAATACCTAACGCCTACACACCTCTCTATATTCATCTACTTCATCGTTACCTGCCGACACAGCGTAGAATCTTAGTCGGTAAATTTGCAAAAAACCCAAACGTATATCA
>CAZLJS010000236.1:0-2823 GCA_964559895.1 uncultured Sangeribacter sp. | reverse complement strand
CTGTATCATAAATCCTCTTTGATAATCTTGGAGAAGAAGCGACATTCGGCGCATTTGGCATCGGTGCAGTATAGCTTGTATAGGTGGATGAGGGCTTGCGACTGGGCGGCGTTGGCGGGACGGATGCCGTAGCTCGCCCAGGAACGGGTGATGTGGTTGTTCTCCGCGGGTAGCTCCTCGATGAGGTCATACGCTGCGGTGAGGTACTCCTCTTTCCCCGTGGATGTGGCGTAGGCATAGTATAGCGGTGCTATCATGTTGATGCATATCAGGTCGATGGAGGTGCGTGTCAGTCCGTTGCCTTTCAGCGTGGTAGCGGGAGCGTTGCCCGAGAAGGTGTAGTGGGTCTGCCAATATGGCGACAGCTGTTTGTCGAAGATGCGGTATATGGCGTCGAGGTCCCCTTTAGCGTCGAGGATGGTGCTGAATAGCGAGAACCCGTCGTGGCATAATGCTGCCATGAACGCTATGCGGTGATGTGGAAAGTTGGCGGGACGTGTGCGTGCGTATTTCCATTGGCAGCCGCTGAGCTCGTTGAAACCGTATTTGGTGGCGAGAAACCGGTATTCGCGTTGCAGGGCGGAGCGATAGTCGTCGGCTACGGCGGAAGGCTCGGTGAGCATCCCTGCTTTGCCGAAGAGCAACGCCTCCAGCTGGAAGAGGTTGTCGCTGTGGTGCGACAGTATCTTTAGCGGTATCGAGGAGGTGAGCACCTCAAAGGGTGAGCTGTTGAGGTTGAACCCCAGCGCTATTGCCAGCGCTACGAAGCAGGCCTGTTGCCAGTCGCCATGGAAGCGTCCCAGGATATGGGTGATGCGTTCCCCTTTCGCTTGGAGGCGCATACGTGTCAGTGAGGCTAGCCAGTCGTTGATATAGATGTTGTCGATGCAGGGCAGCTTGGCGCTGCAGCGTATATATGAGGGGTTCAGCTCCATCTCTTTCATGCTGTTTAGAAATTTAATGGATGGTGTGATTACTAATTGTGCTATTTCGTGGCCGTGGTTGTCGTGGATGCGGGTGTCGTCGATGGCTACCACGTGTAGCACCACGTTGTCGTAGGCTTTATCTGAGGAATGGCCGTGGCGGAGCCAGTCCGACGCTTTGGTGTGGACTTCGATGTTTCCCGCCCACGTTTTGCCGTCGATGGATAGGCGAGCGTAGAAGAAGTCAGGGCCGGCGTCCTTGTTGAGGATACCGGGGGATAATACTGTCAATTCTCTGCCATCTACCAGCGAGAATTTGTCGCCGCGGCGCACCGCAGCCATCCAGTAGTATTGATAGAGCATCTCCATGGTCGGCGTGTGATATAATTTGCGGCATGTGGTGCCGTAGGTAGGGGTTGGTCGAGGGCGCGGCGTGGCGGGCTATTGATTGTAGTTGTTGAGGATGGTGGCTATCTGCCGCACGTCATCCTCGGTGACGCCTGCCACGGGGAGGCTCACAATCTCGTTGGCTAGCTGCTCGGTGATGGGGTAGTGGCCGTCGAATTTCCCTTGATAGCATGGCTGCAGATGTGGCGGCACGGGGTAATGGATGTCGTAGCCGATGCCGTAGGCGTTGAGAAATGCTATGAAGTTGTCTCTCTCCTTGACGCGCACGATGTATTGGTGCCATACCTGCCGCATATCGTTGAAGATGGTGGGCTTGAGGATATGTTTGTTGTTAAGCGTGGTGTCGTAGGCTGTGGCTATGGCGGCGCGTTGCTGTGATATCTTGTCGAGGTACCGCAGTTTCACGCGTAGTATGACGGCTTGCATCTCGTCCATGCGGCAGTTGTATCCGCGGTATATGTTGTGGTAACGGCGGTCGCTGCCGTAGTTAGCGAGGGCGCGTATGGTCTGCAGTAGTGTGGTGTCGCAGGATACTACGGCACCGGCGTCGCCCAGCGCCCCGATGTTTTTGGTGGGGTAGAAGCTGAAGGCCGCGGCGTCGCCCAGGTTACCGGTCATGTGGGTGCCGTTGAAGCCGCGTTGCGCGGCGTAGGCGCCGATGGCTTGCGCGTTGTCTTCGATGATTTTGATGCCTCTTTTTCTGAACTCCAGCGCTATGTCGCGGTTCCAACAGGGGTTGCCGTAGAGGTGCACTATCAGCACGGCTTTAGTGCGGTCGGTGACGGCGGCGAGGGCTTTCTCCCAGTCCATGTTGAAGCATTGCGTCTCCGGCTCTATGAGCACGGGGATGAGGCGCATCTCGGTGATTGGCAATATGGAGGCGATGTATGTGTTGGCGGGGACGAGTACTTCGTCGCCCTCTTTGAGCACGCCCATCTCTATGTAGGCGCGCAGTATGAGGCGTATGGCGTCCAGGCCGTTGCTGACGGCCACGGCGTCGGGGGCGCCGCAGATTTTAGCCAAAGTCTCTTGCAATAGTTTCGTCTCTTTGCCCAGCAGGTATCTGCCGGAGTGTAGCACCACCGACAGGGCCGCGTCCATCTCCGCCATGAAGGGGGCGTTGACCTTGTCTAGGTCCAGAAAAGGGTAGTTCATTGTTGTTGTTCTGTTCTATAAGCGATAAATTCGTCGTAGTCGCGTATATAGTCCTCCTCCTCATATTGGTGAGAGGCGAATGCTACGCAGACGGTGCCGGTGGTGAAGTCGTGCATGGTGTCCCACACGCCCGGGGGTATCAGCACCCCTTTGTTGGAGCGGTTGAGCTGCACTACTTTCTCGTTCACGCCATCGGTGAGGCGCACGGTGAGCGAACCGGCCACGGCCACGAGCACGATGCTGCACTCCTTGTGGGCATGTCCGCCGCGCGTTTCCCCTCCGGGCACATCATATATGTAGAATACGCGACGAATGTTGAAGGGGAGATGTCTTCCCC
>CAZLJS010000235.1:0-2830 GCA_964559895.1 uncultured Sangeribacter sp. | reverse complement strand
CGAAAAAGGGTGATATGTGGTACTTTAAAGGCAAAAAAGGGTAATTTAGTACCATCTGATTTGGGGAAATGGGGAAAAATCACTATTTTTGGCGGCTAATTACATCGACATTTCATACCTCAATAATGAAATACATACAGAAATTTGGATTAGGAGCTATCGGCGCCATGACGGCGATGGTCTTCACTGTGGGCTGCGCGTCTATAGGCACCCCCACGGGTGGTCCGCGCGACGAGACACCGCCACGCCTGATGAAGGCTAATCCCCTACCGGGCGCTGTCAACGTGGATAGAAAAACTATTGTGCTGGAGTTTGACGAGATAGTCAACGTCAAGGATGCGTTCTCCAACGTGGTCATTTCCCCTACCGGCACTACCACGCCTCGCGTCTCCTCGTTGGGCAAGAAGGTGACGGTGACATTTACCGACTCCCTCGCCGCCAACACTACCTACACCATAGATTTCGCCAACTCCATTCAGGACAACAACGAGAGCAACGCCTTGGAAAACTTCACCTATAGTTTCTCAACCGGCGACGCCATCGACACACTGCGCATCTCGGGCATGGTGCTCGGCGCTCGTGACCTGGAGCCGCAACAGCATATCATCGTGGGTGTCCACTCCGTGGAGGCCGACACTACCTTTCGCACTGTCAAGCTGGAGCGCATAGCCAAGACCGACGACCGTGGCAGATTCTCCATACGCGGTCTCAAACCGGGCAACTACCATCTCTACGCCTTGGCGGATATCAACAACGACTATCGCTGGGATAACCCCGAAGAGGATATTGCATTTCTCAACTACACTATCTCTCCCAGCTGCAAGCCAATAACCGTAGTAGATACTATCTACAATGCGTTGACGGCACTCCCCGACTCGACCCGCATTCGCGCCACCACGCAGTATCTCCCCAACGATATACTGCTGAACTGCTTCAATGTGGGCTACAAGCCGCAATACCTGGTGTCGTCGTCACGCACCGACTCCACACAGCTGCAGCTTATCTTCAACGCACCAAGCAACAAACTTCCTGAGGTAAAGATACTTAACCATGACACCGACCAGCGATGGGCTATGGTGGAACGTTCCGCCAAGAACGACTCCATAACCTTCTGGCTCAGAGACCCCAAGCTCATTGCCAGCGACACGCTATCCATGGAGGTCAAATATCTCAGAAACAAGTCTATGGGAGTGTTTGAGGAGGCCACCGACACGCTATCGTTTATCCATAAGCGCGCTAAGGTGAAGAAGGAGAATAAGCCCAAGCACAACAAGGAGAATGGCGACAGCGTTGCCAAGCAGATTAAGTTCCTCACCATGGCATCCAAGGGTGGCACGACACAAGAGGTCAACCAACCGCGAATGTTGGAGTTCGCCACACCTCCCGACACTATTCTTCGCGACCGCATACATCTTGAGTATCAAAAAGATACCGTATGGCTACCCATTGACGACGCAATTCTCATGCGCGGCGACACGCTTAACCCCCGCATCTATAAATATGATCATAAATGGGACTACGACACCTCCTATCGCATCGTCGCCGACTCTGTGGCAGTGACGGACATCTACGGTCTGTTCAACAAGCCGGAGAAGTTCACCTTTAAGACGCGCAAGGAGGAGGAATATGGTCTGCTGGTGTTTGACGTGGTCGGAATACCCGACAGCATCCCGGTGATGGTAGAGCTCCTCAGCAGCTCTGACAATCCTATCCGCTACGCTAAGGTAGAGGGTGGCAAGGCGTCGTTCCCCTACCTCATCGCCGGCACTTACTACGCCCGCCTTTATGAGGATTTAAATGGCAACGGCATCTACGACACCGGAGACTACGACACTCGCACCCAGCCCGAGGCCACCAGCTATTATCCCAAGAAGATTAAGCTGAAAAAGAACTGGGATATGGAGCTGACATGGGACGTCAACGCGCTCCCCGTGGATAAGCAGAAGCCGGATAGCATCAAGAAGAATAAGCCTACCTCCGACAAGCGCAAGAAGTCCAATTCAGAGTCTGAATCCGACGAGGATGAGGAGGACGAGGATGGCTACAACAATAGCTTCAACAGCGGCAATAGCTCACGCAGCAGCTCATCGCGCCGCAGCGGTGGCATCAATGGCCCCGTCACCAGGATGTAACAGCCTACTCGCTACAAGAATGTGGCAACCACCACACTACATAAAAATAAACGGAGACGCCCTAGGGTATCTCCGTTTATTATTGTTCTAACTACCTATTTATTAGGGTCTATATTAATGCTTCATCTCGACTTTTTGTGTCGGAGGGAGCAGCTTATTGCGGTCATTGACGGCAGCTACGATGCTGTCTGCCAGCTTGTCAAAAGCAGCCACGTCGGGGCGGTCGGCACCTTCCGCGGCGACAGCCACAGGCGCTCCGGCATCACCAGCCACGCATACATCTGCCACCAATGGTATCTGGCCAAGCAGGTCGATGCCTATCTCTTGACAGAGACGCACGCCACCACCATTGCCAAAGATATAGTATTTCTCCTCGGGGTGAGGCGCCGGAGTGAACCATGCCATATTCTCCACAAGGCCCAGCACCGGAACGTTGACTCGGGGCTCGCGGAACATCTCAATACCTTTGCGGGCATCAGCCAGAGCCACCTCTTGCGGTGTGGATACTACCACCACGCCTGTGATAGAGAGTGTCTGCACTAGGGTGAGGTGTATGTCGGAGGTGCCGGGGGGCATATCAATCAGGAAGTAGTCCAGGTCGCCCCAGTTAGCCTCGGTGATGAGCTGTTTAAGGGCATTGCTCGCCATACCACCGCGCCATAGCACAGGGGCGTTCTTATCCACCATGAAGCCTATGG
>CAZLJS010000234.1:0-2843 GCA_964559895.1 uncultured Sangeribacter sp. | reverse complement strand
ATTTCTCGTAGTCGTTGAGACGGCGATATTGATATGTGAATTGTGCTGAGATGCGTGGGTGGTATTTCCCTTTCTGATAAGGGTCCTCGATGAAGAGTACGTCGTCGATAAGGCCCATCAGTGCGGAGCATAGGCGCTCGTTTTTGGGGTTTTTATCTTCGCCGGCGAAGAACTCAGCCACTTTGGCTTGGGTGTTCACGTATGGTTTGAGTCGGTATCTGCCATCTACGATATGGTCGAGGAATCGCTCTTTGGCCTCCGCGGTGTATTCGCCGAAGAAGTCGCCGAGCATCCATTCCATGATGAGCGGGTTGGTCTGGAGATCGACGTCGAGCCAGAAGTCGTAGTTGTTGCGCATCTCATCGGGATGGTAGGGGAGTGCCGGATTGAAGATGCCGAGCAGACCGTGGACGGCGTCCATAGGTATTTGCCATATGCGGAAGAAGCCGAGGATGTGGTCTATGCGGTATGCGTCGAAATACTCCGACATTTTGCGGAAACGTGATTTCCACCAAGCGAAACCGTCGTGCGCCATCTCCTCCCAGTTGTAGGTGGGGAATCCCCAGTTCTGACCGAGCACGGAGAAGTCGTCCGGTGGAGCGCCTGCCTGGCAGTTCATGTTGAACAGACGTGGGTTTACCCAAGCGTCGGCGCTGGTGCGGCTGATGCCGATAGGTATGTCGCCTTTGAGCACCACGCCGTTCTGGTGGGCGTAGTTGCGCACTTCGCGTAGCTGCTTGTCGAGGTGATATTGCAGGTAATATACGAATGCTATTTCTGTCTTGTGGTTCTCCATGAGCGCCTCCACATTGGCTTCGTCATATACGGCATACTCGCCCCAACGGCTCATGTCGGGAGTGGAGTTGATGTCGCGCAAGAGGCAGAAGGCGGCGTAGGGTTTCAGCCAATAGAGGTTGGACTCGAGGAACTGGCGATACGTCTTGGTATGCTCAGTGACGGAACGTTTCTCGGCGAAGATCTCGCGCATAAATGCTATCTTGCCTTGGTTCACTCTCTCGTAATCGACTTCGGGGAGCGCGTTGAGCTCCTTAGCCAGGTTGTCGTAATATTTCTGTCGGGCCGCACTCTTGAGCTTACCCACCTCTGAGAGACGGATATACATGGGGTGCAGGGCGAATGTGGAGTTGGCGTTGTAGGGGTATGAGTCGGTCCATGTGCCGGTCATCGTGGTGTCGTTGACGGGCAATAGTTGCAGCACTTTTTGGCCCGTAGCGGCGCACCAATCCACCATTTTCTTCAGGTCGTAGAAGTCACCGGCGCCGAAGTCCTCCTCGCTGCGGATGGAGAAGACAGGGATGGCTGTTCCGGCACCTTTCCAGTTGGCTTTAGGGTTGACAAGGCGTAATCCCGAGATTGCCACCACTGATTTGTCGTCACCGGGGTTGCAGTAGCATATGCGGTTGTCGCGGTTCTCCCAGGCTACGATGGCGCCTGTCTTCTTCTTTATCAAGAATTTATATTGGAATGGGAACTCCAAGCCTTTCAACGATACGGCGCATTCCCATTGCGGATAATTGGCGTCTGAGAGCTCCACGGCTTTCTCCGGATCCCAGTTGCCCAAGGCATCTGCTTCGCCGCTTATGGCCACCACCTCATCGGGCGCCACCACGGGAGCGAATACCCTTATTACCAATGAACCGCCTCCAATCGCGGGCAGCGGCTTGCGTTCTCTACGGGAGAGCATACCCTCCACGAATGCTGATGAATAGAAGGGCTTGTCGGCGGGCACGTCATTCCAAAAGTCAATCATCTCATAGTCGCGGGCTTTCGATGCGGGACGCCACACGTGAGGTGTGCCCCATTCAAAGCGCCATGGCTGATTTTCGGCTTTTACCACATAGTTATACTTAAACTCTTTCTGCTTGCTGTCGATCGACATATCGAGTTGCCACATAGAGGCGTCCACCATATCCATCTTAACAGCCTTTAACGGATCCCCTCCACCTAATTCCAGGATGTCGCCATATACATACACAGCTTCGCCCCAATTAGTGCGGTAGTTGATTTTAAAAGTTATTTTCATTGGTAATATCTTTTTTATTATTTTGATTTTCCCTGTTACCTATAGCAATACCACAATCGCGATACGCCATGATATAATTTGCACAAATTTACAAAAAAAAATTGGACAAAATCGCCCGCTCATTCAACTTTCTTGTTTTTAACATTATTTTGCAAATGGTAATCTTGCGGGTAACTATTCACGTCAGTATTTATATAATTTTCGCCTTCACTTAAAAATAGTCTCAAAAAGTTACGGCATATTCAAATATTTGCCGTAACTTTGCGGAAGATAATCTCTGTAGTTATGGCAAACGGATTTGTAATACCTAATAGGCAAGATGATGCTGGATATCGAAGCATACTTCAAAGCGTCAAAGATGGAGAACTTATTAAAGTCCGCAATGGCGTTTATGCAACGGTAGATAATCTTGCAGCCGGTATGATTGATATTGATGCAATTGTGCCGAATGGCATTCTATGTCTTTATTCTGCGTGGCATTACTATGGTATGACCACTCAGATTCCTGATGCTTATTATGTTGCCATTGAGCGCAAACGGAAGATTCGGTTGCCTGAAATAATTGATATTCATCTCGTATATCAAAGTGAAGAGTTGCTTAGTATTGGCAAGACAACAGCAAATATCGAAGGAATAGAAGTTGCAATCTACGACAAAGAGCGATGTCTGTGCGATGCAATAAAGTATCGTAATAAAATCGGTATTGACGTTATGTCAGAAATACTTAATTCGTATCTTGACGATGCAAATCGCAATCTCAATCGTCTATCGGAGTATGCCAAGCGACTACGAGTATTCA
>CAZLJS010000233.1:0-2867 GCA_964559895.1 uncultured Sangeribacter sp. | reverse complement strand
ATATCGTATTTATCAACAAAGGTCATTGCGACTGGATAGGTGATAATAAGACTATCTTCCAAAGTAAATCGCAGTCTCTCAACGATTTCGTCTTCGCATCACACCTGTTTAAAGAGGTGAAGCAGTATTTGGAGAAGAGCGCTAACAATTAATATTACGTTATGATTATATATTTCTCAGGAACGGGAAATTCAAGATATGTCGCCGATATGTTGTCAAAACATATTGGCGATAATCTGTTATACCCCCTTATAGATGCTCCTAAAAGCACAGAAAATTGCGAACAATTGGGCATTGTGACCCCGATATACTCATGGGGAATACCACCAATCGTGCTAAAACTAATAGATCAATTGTTAATTTCTGTAAACACTAAATATGTGTGGGTGGTGCTTGTATGTGGCGATGAAGTAGGTTTGGCGCATGAGATGATTTATAAGGCGTTTGGCTCTAAAAACACAAAAGTAGATGTCATAATGAGTATTCAGATGCCCAATAATTATGTGCTGTTGCCTGGGTTTAACGTCGATTCTAAAGAGTTGGAGCGTAGAAAAATAGAGGCTTCTGCGAAACGTATCGAGGAGATAGCCAATGTGATAACTAGTCGAAAGACCGATGTCGAGGATGTGGTTAAAGGTGGCATGGCATGGCTTAAAACCAAGTGTGTTTATCCATTATTTAAGAAGTGGGGTATATTCCCCGGGAAATGGCGCGTAGATAAGGATAAGTGTATTGGCTGTGGCAAATGTGCTAAATCATGTCCTGTGAAGAATATTGAGATGACTCAAGTAGAAGTGGAAGACGTTGCTAATAAGGTGCCTAAATGGAAAAAGAATTGTACTTCCTGCCTTGCGTGCTATCATATCTGTCCAGTCAAGGCAATAGATTATCTCAATGCTACGAAAAACAAGGGTCAATATCATTTTAGAAAGTGTTAAATATGGTTGGATTAGCTTAAGAAAGGTTGCATCTGTTTGTAATTAAGAAAAAATCGCTAATTTTGCAGCGATAATAATTATATCTTAGTTCGTGGTATAGAAAGAAAGTTTTTTGAGGCGAGCTATTGTATAAATTAATTACAGGTATGCAAGGTAAAACATCAAAGACCCGCGACGGTCTTTTATTTGAAACTAGTTGGGAAGTTTGTAATAAGATTGGAGGTATCTATACCGTCTTATCAACCAAGGCGGCTGAACTCCATAAACTTTACGGCGATAAGCTAATCTTTGTCGGACCTGATGTATGGTCTGAAGAGAATCCTTCCCCTTCATTCCTTGAGAGAAAATCACTCCTCAAGAATTTAGCGAAAAATGTAAAACTCCCTTTCGGACTATCTATCCGTGTAGGTAGATGGAACGTCCCCGGTAAACCTATCACTATTCTAGTAAAATTCGACTCCCTTGATTCTGAAATGAACAGAATCTTCGGCGAAATGTGGGAAAATTATGGCGTTGACTCTTTACATGCTAATGGCGACTATCGTGAAAGTTGTACTTTTGCCGTCGCTACTGCTATCGTAATGCAGAAAGTGACCGAATATCTCAAAGTTGCGGACTCAGAGGTCTATACACATTTCAACGAGTGGACCACCGGTATGGGATTGCTTTACATCAAGACACACGCGCCCAAGATGGCGACTCTATTCACTACCCATGCCACTTGCATCGGTAGAAGCATCTGCGGCAACGGCAAGCCACTGTATGATCAGTTTGAGAACTACAATGGCGACCAGATGGCTGCGGAGTTGAATATGGAGTCCAAACACTCTCTCGAAAAAATAGCGGCACACCAAGCCGATTGCTTCACCGCGGTTAGTGACCTCACTGCCGATGAGTGTGAACAACTATTGGAAATACGTCCGCAGGTAGTGACCCCCAATGGATTTAATTCCTCCATGGTGCCTACTCGCAATTTGGCAGCAGGTAAGCGCAAAGCCGCACGCGAGAAGTTTCTTAGCGTAGCTTCCGCATTAACCGGCTCCACGCTAGATGACAACACGCTTATCGTGGCTACTTCCGGTAGAAACGAATATCGCAACAAAGGTCTGGATCTATTTATAGACGCAATGAACTCGCTTAATCGTGGTTCCTGTGGCGACCTTCCCAAATCTGTGCTAGCGCTTATCTTAGTTCCAGCATGGACAAAACAACCATCCATGGAGCTTATCAACGCCTTAAATGCTAAAGATAGCAGAAAGGTATATCCCTCCTTTAGCACGCATCGGCTCAACAATGAGGATTACGATCCGGTATTTTGCAGACTCAAGAGCGTACAGCAAGCAGATGCAGATCTCTCTGCCAGAACAGTAAAATTTATGTACGTGCCATGTTACCTTGACGGCAATGACGGTGTTATTAATTTAGCATATTATGATGCGCTGTTGGGCGTTGACCTCACAGTATTCGCATCCTATTATGAGCCGTGGGGCTATACACCTCTTGAGAGCATAGCCTTCTCCGTGCCGACAGTGACCAGCAATAAGTCGGGCTTTGGACAATGGATTGAGTCGGAGTTCAAGTCAGGACTGATGAACAGCGGCGTGGAAGTAGTGGAACGCACCGATTCCAACTATGATAGCGCCTCCTTGAATATAGCGAAATGTGTAGCCGAATATGCCGCTTACACCTCCAAAGAGGAATGTAAAGCCGGTAAAGCTGCCAACGATACAGCATCCGCCGCGGAATGGCAAAACTTCATTTGCTATTATCGCAACGCCTTTGAGTATGCCGACAAAGCCGCCGCTCAAAGACTTAAGAAATAGAACATTTTTAAGTAACCTTAGTAGGTTTTTGTTTATCAAAAATACTAAAATTTAACAACAAAAATATTTATGAAACTTGCAGTAAGCAACTCCAACCAACCCAACT
>CAZLJS010000232.1:0-2879 GCA_964559895.1 uncultured Sangeribacter sp. | reverse complement strand
ACAAAAAAATGGAGCTCACAAAGGGCTCCATTTTAGCTTTACCGAGGACACTCTTAACCGTTTACGCGGTGGTAATCCTCCATGAACTTCTTCATACCTGCATCGGTGAGAGGATGGTTGAGCAAACCTTTAATAGCGGCTAGCGGGCAGGTAGCGACGTCGGCACCTACCTCCAGACATTGGATGATATGCGCTGTGTGGCGTATCGAAGCTGCCAACACCTGTGTCTTATAGCCATAGTAGCGATAAATCTCCACGATTTTTGCCACCAATGCTATGCCATCCTCGCTGATATCGTCTAATCGGCCTACAAAGGGGGAGACGTAAGTGGCACCGGCTTTAGCTGCCAGCAATGCCTGACCGACAGAGAATACAAGGGTGCAGTTGGTGCGGATACCCTTCTCAGTGAGAGCCTTCACTGCCTTGATGCCATCAGCCGTGCAGGGCACCTTCACCACGATGTGCTCGTTGAGCGCTGCCAGCTCCTCACCCTCTTTCACCATAGCCTCAAACTCGGTGGCGATGACCTCGGCGCTGACATCGCCGTTGACGATGTTGCAGATATCTACATAGTGTTGACGTTGGTTTGCCGTGCCCTTGATACCCTCTTTCGCCATTAGGGAAGGGTTGGTAGTGACTCCATCGAGAACGCCCATCTCATAAGCCTCTCGGATTTGTGATAAGTTGGCTGTATCAATAAAAAACTTCATGTTGAGTGGTATTAAGAATTTAGATTACAAAAATAGCGAAAATATTTCAATTAGACAGAATTATTCACTAGATTTGCAAATAAAAATCATACAATATGAAAGTAGTAGTACAACGAGTCAGCCACGCGTCAGTGAGCGTTGCCGGAGAGCAGCTGTCGTCGATAGGAGAAGGAGTGCTGGTGCTCCTTGGCGTCACTCACGACGACACCGAGAAAGAGGTGGATTGGCTGGTGCGCAAGGTGGCCAACCTACGCATCTTTAATGACAACGAAGGGGTGATGAACCTCAGTCTGAAGGATGTGGGTGGCGATGCGTTGGTGGTGAGTCAGTTCACCCTAATGGCAGCGACGAAGAAGGGGAACCGCCCCAGCTATATCCATGCGGCAGGTCACGACATCGCCGTACCCCTCTATGAGAGTTTCTGCAAGAAGCTTTCACTGGAACTGGGACGCGAAGTGGGCCACGGACGCTTTGGCGCCGATATGCAGGTAGAGCTGCTCAACAATGGTCCCGTCACCATCATCATCGACACCGCCGAGGCTTAATCTATTGTAGCAGTGTCGTTAATCTTGCACAGCTAAGGATTTTATTGTATTTTTGTAGGCATAATCAAAATACCACATAGACTATGAAGAAGATTTTGCTGCTCGGTTCGGGCGAGTTGGGTAAGGAATTTGTGATATCCGCAAAGCGCTTAGGCGCGTATGTTATCGCGTGCGACTCCTACAAGGGTGCACCGGCGATGCAGGTAGCGGATGAGTGCGAAGTGTTTAGTATGCTCGACGGCGAAGCGCTGGACCGCGTAGTGACGAAGCATAAACCTGATATCATAGTGCCGGAGATAGAGGCTATCCGCACCGAGCGCCTTTATCATCTTGAGCAGGAGGGTGTGCAGGTAGTACCTAGCGCCAAGGCGGTGAATATCACCATGAACCGCAAGGCTATCCGCGACCTCGCCGCTAAAGAGTTGGGGCTCAAGACGGCTAAATATTTCTATGCCAAATCGTTGGATGAGCTGAAGGAAGCCGCCGAGAAGATAGGGTTCCCCTGCGTGGTTAAGCCGCTGATGTCCTCCTCGGGCAAAGGGCAGTCGATAGTACGCAGCAGCGAGGAGCTCCCCGAGGCATGGCGTTATGGCTGCGAAGGTAGCCGTGGCGACATCAAAGAGCTTATCATAGAGGAGTTTGTGAAATTCGACAGCGAAATCACGCTACTCACTGTAACTCAGAAGGATGGTCCCACACTCTTCTGCGCCCCGATAGGCCACGTACAGAAGAATGGCGATTACCGCGAAAGCTTCCAGCCCGCACCTATCAACCCCGAGCACCTCAAGGAGGCACAACGCATGGCTGCCAAGGTGACAGAAGCGCTCACCGGAGCCGGTATCTGGGGCGTGGAGTTCTTCCTCAACAATGAAAAAGGTGTTTACTTCTCGGAATTGTCGCCGCGTCCTCACGACACCGGCATGGTGACCATGGCAGGCACTCAAAACCTCAACGAGTTTGAGCTTCATGCTCGTGCCGTCTTAGGCCTCCCCATCCCCGAGATTACTCAGGAACGCATCGGTGCCAGCGCCGTGATTCTATCACCGATAGCAAGCAACGACGAGCCGCAATATAAAGGTATGGAGGATGCTTGCCGTTATACCAACACCTATCTCCGCATCTTCGGCAAACCGTTCACCAAGGTGAATCGCCGCATGGGTGTGGTGGTCAGCTACGCACCGCTTGGCGCCGACCTCAACGCGCTACGTGATAAATGCAAAGAGGCGGCAGCGAAGGTTGTGGTCTATTAGATCTGCATTTTCAGCTCTACATAAGCATTGCCCACCTCTAGGGTGACCTGCGACCCGATTACCAGAGGGAGGTTGTAGTCATCGTGGCCTACAGGGAAATTGTATGCCACGGGGATGCTTATGTTCCATTCTCTCAGATAATGGCTTATCATCGACTCCATGTCGGGAAAATTGATGTTGGATTCGTAGGCGGTGAACTGCCCCACGATGATACCTTTCACACGGTTTAGCAGCCCCGAGAGGCGCAGGCGCCATAGCTTGCGCTCCACCCTACTGATGCTCTCCGCAACATCCTCGATGAAGAGTATGCGGTCTGTGGCATCGTCGGCAGCCAACATGTCAAAGGGGGTGGCAGCAAGGTCTGTAAGCACCGA
>CAZLJS010000231.1:0-2909 GCA_964559895.1 uncultured Sangeribacter sp. | reverse complement strand
CGTCGAAGAAGGAGCCGTCGTAGGAGCTCTTGTTGAAACGTTGGCGCCAGGAGTAAGATATCTTGTCGGTGAGGTTACCGCTGAGCTGCATATTGAGGTATTTACCCTTAAAGCCGGAGTTGTTATCTACGGCGTTGCCATCTATGTCATCATATTGATAATCAAAGCGGGCCTCTACCTTGAGATTTACGGTGGGGTCAAAGAGTTGAGCCGATGCGGAGATGCCTGTCAATAGGGCAATCGCAGCGATGCCGAGTTTAGTCATTGTGTTTTTGTTAATTAGATTTAAGTAAAAAAGAGCAGGGACGCGGAGACAGCTTCCACGCGGTGCGCCGCGTCCCTATATACGGTGTGTGTTATCTTAAAGCTTCCACCTCGTCGGTAGTCAAAGGTATCTTCTTACCCAGACGTTCGGCGCCGGTTTCGGTGATGAGGTAGTTCTCCTCGTTGCGTACGCCACCGAAGTCCTTGTAAGTCTCCAGCACGTCGTAGTTGATGAAGTCGGCGAAGCGACGCTCAGCGCCCCATAGGTCGATCAGCTCGGGGATGAAATATACACCCGGCTCTATGGTGAGCACGAATCCGGGCTCCAGAGGGCGCGCCAGACGGAGTGATTTTCTGCCAAACTGGGTGCTCTTGGGCTTGCCGTCGTAGCCTACCCATACCTCGCCGAGGCTCTCCATATCGTGAACGTCGAGGCCCATCATATGGCCCAGACCGGTGGGGAAGAACATGGCGTGGGCGCCTGCTGCTACGGCATCCTCAGCGGAGCCGCGCATAAGGCC
Organism: uncultured Sangeribacter sp.; assembly: GCA_964559895.1. Taxonomy (GTDB): domain Bacteria; phylum Bacteroidota; class Bacteroidia; order Bacteroidales; family Muribaculaceae; genus Lepagella. Next base: position 2,124 of record CAZLJS010000231.1, on the reverse strand, counting down.
GAGGCTCTTCATGCCCTCGACGATGGTGCGTGCCGACAGCTCATATACATCCACGAAGGGTACGCCCGGTTTCAACGCTGCTACGGCGGCTTGGTGGGCGGCTACTTGCACGTCATATACATCCTTTTGGCGACGGGTGTATTTCTTATCTACGCAGATAGTGCTCGACATATCGCCGCAATATCCCGAGGGGAGCTCGCAACCGGCATCTACCAATAGCATATCGCCCGGTTTGATGAGGTTGGTGTGTTTATGATTGTGGAGAGTCTCTCCGTGTACGCTACAGATAGTGGGGAAGGCGAGGGGGCATCCGTGGGAGGCTGCCACGCCCTCCAAAGCTGCCGCTACCTCATACTCATACATGCCGGGGCGCACAAACTTGGTGGCCTCGATGTGCATATCGGCGGTGATGTCTGCGGCACGGCGTATCTCTGCCACCTCTTCGGCGGTCTTGTTTTTACGCATATTCACCACGCCGCGGATGAAATCCACGGAGGGCTCTTCCATGCCTGGACGCACACCCAGCAGGTTAAACAGCTTGATGCGGTTGCCGTCGCGGTAGGTGGGGAGGTAATGAATCTTAGTGCCCTTAGCGACAGCGGCACTGATATATGAAGCGAGGTCTTTAGATGGTCTGGTCTCGGTGATGCCTACGCCGTTGGCTTTCTCGGCGAGGGTGGGTTGGTTGCCCATCCATACGATATAGTCGATAGAGAGCTCGTCGCCGAAGATGATTTCGCGGTCGTTGTCTATGTCGATGATAGCGTTAAGCCCTGCGTAAGGGAGACCGAAGTAATAAAGGAAAGAGGAATCCTGACGAAAACCAAAAGCGTTGTCTTCGTAGTTATATCCCTGTTCGTCGTTGCCCAAGAAGAGCAGTATGCCGGAGCCGACACTCTTTTTAAGGGTGGCGCGGCGTGTCTTATATGTTTCTACGCTGAACATGATTATAGATTTAAGTGTTATCTTGTTTTTATATTGCAAAAGTACAGAATAAATCTCATAAAACGATAATAATGCCATGAAAAAATGCTACAGTGGAGATAAAAGCCTATACATAAAAAGCGCCTCACATGGTGTGTGAAGCGCTTTTTACGGGTTTATGTACCGCTGTGGCGATTATCTGCCGCAGCAGTTCTTGTATTTCTTGCCGGAACCGCAGGGGCAGGGATCATTGCGTCCTACCTTGGGATCGGTGTTCTTAATCGGGGTGTGGTTGGGTGTCTGCTTGTAAGACGACTCCATGGCTTTGCGCTGGTTGACCTCGTAGTTGTCGCGGGTAGTGGAGTAGTTGGCATAGGGGTTGTATGCCGGTGCGGCACTACGTTCGCGGTGTATCTGCTGGTTGGCGCGAGCTTGTCCGGCGTGAGCCGCTGCTTGTGCTGCCGCAGCAGCTGCTTGCTGTTCTGCCTGACGGGCTGCCGCGGCCTCTGCCTGGGCTTTGGCTTCCTCGTAGTCAGGAACGGCGAGCTTGCCACGTAGGAGGGTAGATACCGACTTGGAGTTCATATCCCATAGCATCTTCTTCCATAGCTCATAGGCCTCGAGCTTATAGATTACCAACGGGTCTTTCTGCTCGTAGCTGGCGTTCTGTACTGACTTGCGGAGCTCATCCATCTCGCGCAATTGCTCTTGCCATGTGCGGTCGATGGCGTGAAGGAGGATGGTTTTCTCCCACGCTTTGGGCAGGTTGGCGCAGTCGGTCTTGTAAGCCTCGGTGATGTCGAAGCGTATGTTATATACGCGACGGCCATCGGTGATGGGCACGCCTACGAGGCCTGTGGCGCCTTGGTTCTCTACGAAGTCTTTGATATATGGGAGAGCGCCTTTCACCATAGCCTCTTTCTTGCGGCTCATGGTGTGGAGGGCTGCCTCGGCGAGGTTCTCGATTACCTCGTCTTGGTTCATCTTAGCATATTCCTCTGCGGTGAATGGAGTCTCGATGGCGAACTCTTTGAATACCTCGTCGCTAAGCTCGGCGTATCCGTTTTGAGCGCCGCGTGCTGCGAGCTCTTGTGCTGTCTCATATACCATGTTGGCGATATCGGTGCCGATGCGTTCACCCTTGAGGGCGTTTTGGCGACGGCCATAGACGCCTTTGCGTTGAGCGTTCATCACGTCGTC
>CAZLJS010000230.1:0-2917 GCA_964559895.1 uncultured Sangeribacter sp. | reverse complement strand
AAATTATGCCGTGATTTATGGTTTTTTAAAATATTTTCGTAATTTTGCAGCGGTTATTTAAGTGAAAGGGAAATTCTATGGCAGAGAATATCTTCCCATTACCGCCTCTCACCTCCGGCGAATCTGTGCCTGAATTGCACGATTTCAAGCAGCTGATGCTCATCGGGGCGAACGGCTCGGGAAAAACTCGGTTTATGAACCGCTTGGTGCAGGAAAGTGGATCCAACGCTTTCGTGCTGTCAGCCTTGGGCGCGTTCTATCCGGAACGTGCGGCGTCGAAGCTGCCCGGTTCCATCGACCAGCTATATGCTGAATCCCTCTCTAGAAATCCTTATCTCAAGACCGAGGCGGTGAGCGAGTTTGACAAGCTCCTATGTATGCTCATCGGTGACGAATGTGCCTACCTGCTCTCGCAGAAGACTAAGATGCTCTTTGACCGCGACAACGCTCCCGCGCTGAAGCCTACCAAGCTGGACCGCATCGTCAGTCTATGGCAATGCGTCTTCCCCGGTAACCAGATTTTGCGCCATTCCGGACGCCTGATGTTCGCTACCGCGGCGGGCAACGATGTGGTGAGCACCGTCAAGCTGAGCCAGGGCGAGAAGGCAGCGCTATATTACATGGCGGCGGTGCTGTATGCCATGCCCAACGCCGTGATTTTCATCGACTCGCCAACGCTATTCCTCCATCCCGCTATCCTTAATAATTTCTGGAATGCTATCGAGGCCATGCGCCCCGACTGCCGCTTTGTCTATAACACCTACGACGTGGAGTTTGTCAATAGCCGCACCGAGGGGGTGTGCGTGTGGGTCAAGTCCTACGACGCCGAGCGTGTCACCTGGGACTATCAGATCCTTTCGCCGCAGAATCTCTCCGACGATCTCTTCCTCGAATTGGTGGGCACGCGCAAGCCGGTGCTCTTTGTCGAGGGTGACGCTGAGCATAGCATCGACTCCAAGCTCTATGCCCTCATCTTCCACGATTTCACCGTCAAGCCTCTCGGCAGTTGCGACAAGGTGATAGAGACCACCCGCTCCTTCAACGATCTCAAGTCGATGCACCATCTCGACAGTCATGGCATCGTGGATCGTGACCGCCGCACCACCCAGGAGGTGGATTACCTCAAGCGCAAGAATATCCTGGTGCCCGAGGTGGCTGAGGTGGAGAACCTCTTTCTGCTGGAGGATGTGATAAAGATAGTGGCAGAGATGCGCGGCCGCGACCCCAAGTATGTGTTTAAGCGCGTGAAACGCTCCATCATGGAGCAGTGGCGTCAGCAATGCGCCTCGCAGGTGCTGATGCACGTGCGACATAGGGTGAAAAGGATGATGGAGTATCGTGTTGACGGGCGTTTCAACTCTATCCGTGAGCTGGAAAACCATATCAGCAAGTTGCCGGAGATCATCAACCCGCGTGAGATATACAATGAGGTGAATACTGAATTTACCCGTATGCTCACCGACAAGGACTACGCAGCGGTGCTGAAGGTGTTCAATCATAAACCGATGCTGAGCGCGTGTGGCGTGGCCCAGCTCCTGGGCTACAAGGACCGCGACGCGTATATCGCCGGCACCTTGGGCCTGCTTAAACGCCGCAATAAGGAGGCGCTACGGCTCGCTGACGCGTTTCGTAATGCCTTTAGTATTAACATTAATCCCGAGAAAAAATCAACAAAAGATAAATAAAAAAGATTGTTTTAGAGCCGGATTGACAAATCCCGTTCGCAGTTATTAATTATTCTACAGGTTTTATACATTATGACAGAAAAACTTTCAATTCTATCAAACGATCCATGGCTCGAGCCGTATGCCGCAGCCATCGAAGGCAGACATGACGATGCCTCTAAAAAAATGAAGGAATTGTTGGGCACTGACCACGCGTCGTTGTCTGATTTCGCTAATGCGTACAACTATTTCGGACTCACCAAGAAGCCGGGTGGCGGATACTATTTCCGCGAATACGCGCCCAACGCCACAGCGATAACCCTCGTCGGCACCTTCTCCAACTGGCAGAAGGAAGACCGCTATCGCCTCTCCAACATCGGTGGGGGCGTCTGGGAGCTCGTCATCCCCAAAGGGAAGCTCCACGACGGCGACCTCTACAAGATGATCGTGGAGTGGGATGGTGGCCAAGGTGAGCGCATCCCCGCCTATGCCCATAGGGTAGTGCAGGACCCTGTCACCAAGATATTCTCCGCGCAGGTCTATGCCCCCAAGAAGCCATTCCGCTTCAAAACCAAGAACTTCCGTCCCAACGTGGATCCGCTACTCATCTATGAGTGCCATATCGGCATGGCGCAGGAGAAGGAGGGCGTGGGCACCTACGAGGAGTTCCGCACCGAAGTATTGCCTCGCGTGGCTGCCGACGGATATAACGCCATCCAGATCATGGCTATCCAGGAGCACCCCTACTACGGCTCCTTCGGCTATCATGTGAGCAACTTCTTTGCCGCCTCCTCACGCTTCGGCACCCCCGACGAACTGAAACACCTCATCGACGACGCCCACGCTATGGGTATCGCCGTGATTATGGATATCGTTCATTCACACGCTGTTAAGAACGAGACCGAGGGCCTCGGACGTCTCGACGGCGACGGCTCGCTATACTTCTACGGCGATGAGCGCCGCGAACATCCAGCATGGGACTCCCTCTGCTTCGACTACGGCAAGGACTACGTGCTCAACTTCCTCCTCTCCAACTGCAAATATTGGCTCGAGGAGTATAACTTCGACGGCTTCCGCTTTGACGGCGTCACCTCGATGCTATACTACGACCATGGCCTGGGCAAAGCATTCTCCTCCTATGCCGACTACTACGATGGTGGCCAAGATGTCAACGCCATCGTCTATCTCACCCTCGCCAACATCCTCATCCACGAGGTGAAGCCCACAGCTATCACCATCGCCGAGGAGATGAG
>CAZLJS010000229.1:0-2949 GCA_964559895.1 uncultured Sangeribacter sp. | reverse complement strand
ATTTTTACCATACAAATCAATACCATCAAGCTCCGATATAGGACTTAAAATCCATTTCATGAGTAAGATAATAAAAAATTAAAAACGATAGAAGAATATGAGATTAAGACATTTCTTGCCGGCGTTGGCGCTATTAGCGACGCCATTTGCGAGCCAGGCAGTACCGGCTTACCCCGGTGTGTTGAGCATGTCTAATCCCGACGGCAGCCGTATCAACCTACGTCTTGTCGGGGATGAACACTTCCACTATGCCACCGACACTGATGGCATCAACATCTACGAGAAAAACACCGACGGCTATTGGGTGAAAGCGAAGCTCAACGGCGCGGAGTTAATGAACGTTCCCGCTGACATAGAGCGCTACCGCGCTTCACGCATCGCCAGCACCGACGAGACCTATGCGGCAGCACCTGCCTACGCAGCGAAAAACGCTACCGTAGATTCATCAGGCCGTAGCACTTTCCCCACAACAGGTGAAGAGCACTTCTTGATAGTGTTGTTGCAATACTCCGACACTAAATTCACCATGGATGACCCCCAGTCATACTACACCAAATGGGCCAACGAGGAGAACTTCGAGAACCGCGGCTTCCAAGGCTCCGTACGCGACTTCTACATCGACTGCTCCAACGGTCTTTTCAAGCCTACCTTCGACGTATCGCCGGTAGTGCAACTGCCATACACCAGTAGCTACTATGTAGGTGGCAGCAGCTACGCGCGCTATTACCTCGCTCTTCAATACGCATTGAACTATCTTGCCGACAACGACTTCGATTTCTCTAAATACGATATCGACGACGACGGATATATAGACAATATCTACTTCATCTATGCCGGCTACGGACAAGCAGACACAGGCGACACCACCACTATCTGGCCTCACAAAGCCAACCTCTCCACTTATGGTTGGAAATTCAATGGCAAGGTCTTCGGCGCTTACGCCACAGGTTGCGAGTTGGTAGGATCCAACCACTACTACACCAAAGATGGCGCCATCGATGGTGTCGGCACCTTCTGCCACGAGTTCGGCCACGTAATCGGTCTTCCCGACTTGTACGACACCGAGTATAAGTCCACTACCGACGCCGACCTTCCCGGCAACTGGACCACAATGTGCAATGGCCCGTACTGCAACGACGGCCTCACACCTCCCACATACACCGCCTACGAGAGATGGGTATGCCGCTGGCTCGATTATGAGGATATCGACGAAGGCCACTATAGCCTCGACGCCCTCACCAAAGCACCCCGCGGTATCAGACTTCCTATCGTGCGCAGCAACGGCACCTCATACCTCAGCGGCGAATACTACGTCCTTGAGACACGCCAACAAGAGGGCTGGGACGCTTACATCCCCGGCAACGGCCTGCTTATCTGGCACATCGACTTCAACTCTTCCTACTGGAATAGCAACGTAGTCAACAACACCGCCAACCACCTCCGTTGCACCGTCATGAGACCCTCCGGACAAACCGTAGCGAAAGCTAACTGGCCCGGCTCCGGCATCTACGGCACCTTCATCTCCCCGGGATACACCAACTGCTTCACCCCGTTCAGCAGCAACGTGGGCAGCATGTTCAAACCCTCTGTGACCGGCATCACTTACGCCGACGGCACCTCTGACTTTGACTACACCAACTCAGAATTATCTTACACAGAGGTAGTATCCAATACTAACTTCTGCAAACGTGAGTCACCCGACGACACCAAAGGCTTCTGGATTAGATGGAACGCCGCTCCCGAGGCTACAAACTACGCAGTGACAGTACGTCGCTTCAACTCATCGGGCAACTCCTTCGTAGTAGATAGCTACAACGAGAAGACCGTGGGCAACGTCACCGAGTGCCTCGTCAACGAGAGCGCCACTATGATGAAGCAATCCCACACCATCACCATCCGCGCCATCAGAGACATCCCCTCCAGCGAGGAAGTGACCTTGGAAGGCATTATCCCCAACGACTTTGACGCCTACACCTCCGGCGTAGAGAGCATCATCGCCACAGGCGACGCTGACATCTACGGCGCAGAAGGCTACGTAGTGGCACCCGCCGAGGCTCGAGTATTCAACCTCAACGGCATGGAGACCTCCAAAGAAAACCTCCCAGCAGGCATCTATCTCGTGAGATACGCAGGCAAGACAGTGAAAGTAGTGGTTAAATAATTAAAAAAATCACTTAAAAAACATATCCCACAGGGGTATTCAGTTGAATTTTAGACAAAAAAGTGCCACAAGGTGTTGGTTATGCAAAAAAAACTAACTACCTTTGTGGCACTTTTTCAATATTCGGGAAAACAGGAGTTTAAAAACTTAAAACTTGCGGACTTAGGTTCGAGATAAGAAATTGAAACAGACAGAGAAATATGAAGTGAACCTTTCCGAGGCCCTCCAAGGCAACGGGGAGTGGCACTTTGACTGTCGCAAAGGGTTTTTCGAAAGGCTTGATAACCCCGACGTGACAGACGGCGACGTATCGGTAGATGTAAAGGTCAAGCCCCGCGGCGACGGCTTCGCGTGCGACATCACCTGCGAAGGATGGATAGAGACGCAGTGCGACCGCTGCCTGGACGCCATGGTAGTGGATGTGGACGAGAGCTACAGCACCGCGATCATCTACGGCGACCCGGAGACAGCCACCGAGGAAGCGGTGGTGATAGAGGAGGGGAGCACCAAAGCAGACCTCACCGCAGTCATCGCCGACACTATCATACTCTCGCTGCCACTGCGCAAAGTTCATCCCGAAGGAGAATGTAACCCCGAGATGGAGGAGGCGTTGCACCGCATGGAAGCGGGTGGAGGATCACTGGGATCACTCCTCGACGACAAGACCCTCTCACTGTTAGAAAACAACGAGTAGAGCACCGGCGAGAACGCGGACACACCGCCCAACCGCCCCGCTCCGAAAGATATAAAAAGAATAAAAACAAAAATAAAGAAAGAAAATGGCACAT
>CAZLJS010000228.1:0-2962 GCA_964559895.1 uncultured Sangeribacter sp. | reverse complement strand
GTGGCATCTCCTCGAGCAGGTGTTGCTTGCCATAGAGCACGCCAACACCTGTGGGACCATACATCTTATGCGATGAGAATACATAGAAATCGGCGTCGAGGCGCTGCATATCCAGCCGGATATGCGACGATGCTTGGGCTCCATCCACGAGCACTGTCACCCCTTTGGAGTGGGCATACGCCACCATCTCCTCCACAGGATTGACGGTGCCAAGCACATTGCTGACATGACAGAAACATGCCATGACGGTGCGCTCGTTGAAGGCGTCGTGAAACTGCTCCATGTTGAGGTTACCCTTGTCGTCTATATCCACCACACGCAGCTTAATGCCAGTGCGAGCCTGTAGCAACTGCCACGGCACGATGTTGGCATGGTGCTCCATCATGGTCAGTATCACCTCATCCCCTTCGCGGAATCGTTGGCCGTAGGATGCGGCGACAAGGTTGATAGCCTCGGTGGTGCCGCGAGTGAAGATCACCTCCTCGATGGCGGAGGCATTGATGAACTCCTTGACCATACGGCGGGTATGCTCCTGAAGGTCGGTAGCCTCCTGCGAGAGGGTGTGTACGCCGCGGTGCACGTTGGCTTTAGTGCGCATATAAGCGCTCTCTATCGCCTCCACCACACGTTGCGGCGTCTGTGAGGTGGCGGTATTGTCGAGATATATCAGCGGTTTATTGTTGACGCTGCGCTGCAGTATCGGAAATTCGCTTCTTATCTGCTCTATATCCATGATTATCAAGAATTATTCAGCGGTGATGGTATCGGTATTGCAACCTGTGGAGCAAGTGCTGCATCCTGCAGACTTGTCGCCGAGGAAACGGCGCTCCACGAGCATACGTATTCTATCCTTAAGCATCGGCAGGCGCACGCCCTCTATCACGTCAGCCATAAACGCCTGTTTCAGCAGCAATTTGGCCTGCTGGAGGTCGATGCCGCGGGTACGCATATAGAAGATCTGGGTGTCGTCGAGCTGACCGATAGCGCTACCGTGGGAGCACTTCACATCATCGTTGTAGATTTCCAGCTGTGGCTTACTGAAGATTCTGGCATTGCTATTGCCGAGGATGTTTCTATTGGCTTGATAGGAGTTGGTGCCGTGAGCACCTTCAGCCACATAGATTCTACCCTCGAAACCGCATACAGCAGTGTCGTCGGCCACATATTTAAACAGCTCATTGCTGTGGCAGTTGGGCTTGGGATGCGAGATATGTGAATAGGTGTCGAGCTTGCGGCTCTTATCCTCAATGCCCATGCCCAGGAGTTCCAATTGGCCATTCTCTCCGGCAAGGTTGCAGTAGTATTCATTGCGAGTGTTACCATTGTAGAGAGTGATGCCATCCACTAGCAGGTCGCTGTTTTCTGCCTGTTGGGAATAGAGCACAGAGAGACGGTGGGTCTTCTCGGTGGATTCCTCGAGGTCATAGACAGATAGCTTGGCGCCATCCATGAGCATCACCTCTATGGTCTGCAACGACAAGAAATCTTCGGCGTCATTTTGTGTATGGTCGCAGATGAGCAACTCAGCCTCGCTGTTGGCTTCGGCTACGATGAGGATGCGGCGGATAGCCATCAGCGACATCGTGTGCTGTAGGATATTTACCAACTGCAACGGCTTGGACACCTTCACCCCTTTGGGGATATAGATAAAGGCGCCATCCTGCACCAACAGTGTATTTAGTGCCACGAGGGGATTGTTGATATCCGCCACCTTGGCATAATATTTTTCTACCAGTTCCTTATGGTTGACGGCAGCGGCGGCGAGGCTCTCCACGATCACGCCCTCGGGGAGGGTGTCTTGTGCGCGGGCGCTCTGGGCAAAGGCGTCGTTGATAAGGAAGAAGAGTGATGTTGAGAGGTTGGGGACTTCGCAGTGGAAGGATGCTACGGGATCGACAGGAATCTTGACTCTGCCTATGTTCACGCCATAGTTGGGTGCCAGCACCTCCTCCAGGTTAGTGACGGCGAAGTGCTCGGAGCCATGTTTAGGGAGGCCGTTGCTTTGCAAGATGTCAAAGGCCTGCTCTCTATAATAGTTGATGAGCTCAGCGCTGTGTGCGTTGAGAGTCTCTTTATTGTCGCGGTAAAGCTCTAGATATTGATTAAGTGCGCTCATAGCAATCCTTATTGGTTATCCACAGCCTCCTTAATCCAATCATAGCCACGTTCTTCGAGTTCGAGGGCGAGCTCTGGGCCACCGGTTTTCACTATGCGACCTTTGTAGAGGATATGCACGAAATCGGGCTTGATATAGTCGAGCAATCGCTGATAGTGAGTGATGACGATAGTGGCGTTGCGGTCTGTCTTAAGCTTATTGACGCCACCGGCCACGATTCTCAAGGCGTCGATGTCGAGGCCTGAGTCGGTCTCGTCGAGGATGGAGAGTTTCGGCTCAAGGACCGCCATTTGGAAGATCTCGTTGCGCTTTTTCTCACCGCCGGAGAAGCCCTCGTTGACGGAGCGTGACGCCAGCTTATTGTCCAGATCCACCACGCTGCGTTTCTCGCGCATCAGCTTGAGGAAGTCGGTAGCGCTCATGGGCTCTTGTCCGAAATATTTGCGTTTGTCGTTGATAGCGGCGCGCATAAAGTTCACCATCGACACACCGGGTATCTCCACCGGATATTGGAAGCCCAGGAATACACCCTCGTGGCTTCTCACCTCGGGCGACATCTCCAGCAGGTTCTTGCCGCAGAACTCTACCTCACCACCGGTGACGGTATAAGCGGGGTTGCCTGCCAACACCATTGACAATGTGGATTTACCTGAGCCGTTGGGACCCATGATAGCATGGACCTCGCCGGGATTGATTTCCAGATTTATACCCTTAAGAATCTCTTTGCCGTTAATCTCGGCATGCAAGTCTTTGACCTTTAACATCGTATTTATTGTTTTCTACTATTATTGCAACGCTCTCACCCCCGCGAAAGTTGCCCGATATCTTGGATGCTTCATGCATCTG
>CAZLJS010000227.1:0-2999 GCA_964559895.1 uncultured Sangeribacter sp. | reverse complement strand
AAGGCTGTCTATACCACCGACAACCGCGGCCACTATGGCTTGGCGATGCCCTTCTATACCCATTTCACCTCCCCTATCCGTCGCTATCCCGACATGATGGTTCACCGTCTGCTACGCCGCTATGCCGAGCGTGGCCGTTCGGCAGACCAGCCCAAGACTGAGGAGCTCTGCAAACATTCCTCCAACATGGAGCAGCTCGCCGCCAACGCCGAGCGCGCAAGCATCCGCTACAAACAGGTGGAGTTCATGCAGGACCACCTTGGCGAGATATACGACGGCATCATCTCCGGCGTCACCGAGTGGGGACTTTATGTCGAGATAAAAGAGAACATGTGTGAAGGCCTCGTGCCCATCCGTGACCTCGCCGACGACTATTACGACTTCGATGAGAAGAACTATTGCCTCAAGGGCCGTCGCAACAATCGCCAATACGTCCTCGGCGACGAGGTGAAGATTCAAATCGCCCGCACCGACCTCGACAAGAAGCAACTCGACTTCCACCTCCTCGAGGATAAAGGCAACGTCAACGGCAATGCTCCACTACCCTCCTCACCCGACAATAAAAAGTCAGGTAAAAAATCGGGCAGCAGAGCCAAAGCTGTCAAATCACGCCGTGAGCGCCGAGAGCGTCGCAAATCACGTCGATAATTTGCCGATAATCCGTAGAAGGAGACGTCAGGAAACGAAATATTCGATTCTAATACGGTGATTATGATAGCAATACACTGATAATCAATAAGATAAATATAAAACTCAAGCGTAAGGAAATAAATGAAACAACTCTTTTACCCCTTAAGCGCATTGTTTTTGGCTGCAACGGGGACAATTAACGTGTCTGCTCAGTATGAAGCGAGCCATGGCGACTATCTGCCCCACGGCAACCGCCATGAGATAGTGGCAACAGATGCTTATCGTTGGGTAGGCGACTCCATCCTTCAAGGGGAGTTCAAAGCCTATGCCCCCAACGCCCATGAGATAGTGAGCACCTACAGCGCCTATCCGCATTACTTCATGCCCGTGAGTAAACAGTGGAAACTGAAGAACGACATCTCCGCCTATCCGTCGCTCTCCGGCTCCAACACCCTGCTGCAAGCAGTCTATAACATGGGCCTCGATGAGATGGTCAACGCCGTGGAGCCCGACACCACGCTCCGCACCGGCAAGGAGTGGGCAGGTGTGTGGACACGCGACGTCTCCTACTCCATCATCCTCTCCATGTCGTATATGCAGCCCGAGGCAGCCATGATCTCCTTACGCAAGAAGGTCAACCGCAACAACTGTATCATCCAGGACACCGGCTCCGGTGGCGCCTGGCCCGTCTCCTCCGACCGCATGATATGGAGCGTGGCGGCGTATGAGATATACAAAGTCACCGGCGATAGGAAATGGTTGGAGTATGCCTACCCCATCATCCGCAACTCCTTTGAGGCAGATTTCAAGACCATCTACGGCGTTACTGAGGGGGAGCCTAAGCTCGTCAAGGGTGAGACTTCATTCATCGACTGGCGCGAACAGAGCTACCCTCGCTGGATGCAGACCTCCGACATCTATCGCAGCGAAGCCATGGGCACCAACGTGGTCCATGCCGCGGGCCTGAATATCCTCGCCGACATGGCGCGAATACTGGGCAAAACAGCCGATGCTAAGCGCTATAAAGAGCGTGCCGACCAGCTCGCCAACGAGATAAACAACTGTTTCTATATGGCCGACAAGGGGTACTACGCCATGTATCGTTATGGTCGCAACTATCCCATCCTTAACCCGCGAGAGGAGACGTTGGGCGAGTCGCTGGCCATCCTCTACGGCGTGGCCGATGAGACCAAGGCGCGCAGCATCACCGAGAACGTCCCCGTCACCCCCTACGGTCCCGCCATCTTCTACCCCCAGATCGCCGATATGCCCGCATACCACAACAACGCACTGTGGCCCTTCGTGGCCTCCTATTGGGCGTTGGCAAATGCTAAAGTGGGCAACGAGCAGGGCACCCTCCAGGCCATCGGTTCTGTGATACGCCCCGCGGCACTCTTCGCCACCAATAAGGAGAATTTCAACCTCGACAACGGCGATATCCAGACCGAGCTCAACTCATCCAATATGCTATGGTCACTGTCGGGCAACATCGCCCTCACCACCCGCATTCTGTTTGGTATCCACTTTGAGGAGGATGGTTTGCTGTTCGCTCCCATGGTGCCGCAGACCCTCGCTGATAGCCGTATCCTTTCCAACTTCCCCTACCGCGGTGCGTCGCTCAATATCCGTGTCAATGGCTATGGCGACAGCGTCAAGAGTATCTCGCTCAATGATAAGGCGTTGGAACCGGGTGCCGTCATCCCCGCCAAACTGCTTAAAGGTGAGTGCAATATCGACATAGAGATGTCTGACAGCTTCGCCGAGGAGATGAGCGTGAATAATGTGCGCAACCTCAAGGCGCCGCTCACCCCGATAGCGTGGATAGAGATGGACAACGCCAAAGGAACGCCTGTGTTGGCCTGGAATCCTATTGAATATATAGCAGGCTATAAGGTGCTGAAAAACGGCGTAGAAGTGGCTAAAACGCGCCAGACAACCTATTCCCTTCGCGATGGTGAAGAGGGTGAGTGGCAGGTGATAGGTTTTGACTCCAACGGAGTGGAATCATTCGCTTCCGAGCCTCGCCGTCTTGGCCGACAAATCATCTATCAGATGCCCGATGAATCCACCACCCTTGCCTCCCACGAGATATCATATCTTCCCAAGGAGAGAGTGGCAGGATACCATGGCTCCGGTTTCGTGGAGACAGACCACGACAAGAATGCCATAGAGGTGCCGGTGAATATGAGCAACGGTGGCCGCTATTCCCTGCAGTTGCGTTATGCCAACGGCAACGGCCCCGTCAACACAGAGAATAAATGTGCCATCCGTTCGATACTCGTCGATGGCGTCAAAGCGGGCACCGTAGTGATGCCGCAGCGTGGCGTCGCCAATTGGAACGATTGGGGCCTCTCCAACGTGCTGAAACT
>CAZLJS010000226.1:0-3009 GCA_964559895.1 uncultured Sangeribacter sp. | reverse complement strand
GTGCTGCTTGGAGAGATACGGCGCCGTTTTGAGTGAGGGCATAAACCTCTTTCTCATTGAGGGAGAACATAGCCTCCATGTCGCCGTTGCTGGACAATGTGGTGAGCAATGAAGAGGGAGAAACCAAAGCGCCCTCCTTATTGTCGATGTTACCTACATAACCGGCGTTAGGAGCGGTCACAGTAGAGTAGCTGAGGTTCTTTTGAGCGGATACCAAATTAGCTTTGGCAGAATTTTGAGCGGCCTTAGCTTGATTCAATTGAGCTTTAGCAGCGTTCAAGCCATCTACGCTAGTCTGATAAGCAGTAGCGGCGATGATGTTTTGATCAAGAAGTATCTTGTTGTTATTTACGTTAGTTTGAGCAGTATTTACGTTTGCTTGAGCTACGTCAACAGCGGCAGCGCTTTGAGCGACAGCGGCCTTTGCTGCATCTACTTGTGCTTGGAGTTGCACTTGGTCGATAACGAACAGAGTTTGTCCCTTGTTCACATACTGGCCCTCTTGAACGCAGACCTTAGTAATAAAGCCAGAAATCTGAGGACGAATCTCCACATCATTTGTACCACGAAGAGTAGCGGGATAAACAGACTCCAACGTAGCGTCACATTCTCCTACCGTCATTACGGCTAATTCAGGAGCGGCTTGCTGCTGTTGTTGATCTTGTTTCCCACATGATACAACCAACATGGCAGAAGCACCTAAAGCTATTGAAAATGTTTTTACGAAATTGATTTTCATACCTGTGTTGTGTTAATTAGATAATGCAAAATTTTGTGCAAAGGTACGAATTTTTACTGGTACTACAATTTATTTTCTAGTTTTTTGTGCTAATTTTATCATTCTTTAGTCCTTTTACACTCTAAATAACAGGCTGATTTTTCTATTAGTTACCAACTTTGTCTATTAAATAGGAAATTATGCACATAGCGAAACTTCATTTGCACCTCGCAGCTAATTTTATTAATTTTGTGGCGTTATGAACTTTGCATTTTATATAGCGCGTAGAAGCTCCCTATCGCACGATGGGCAGAAGAATTCACCGGCGATAAAGGTGGCAATCATAGCTGTGGCACTCTCCGCCGCGGTGATGTTGGCCGCAATTAGCATTGTTCTCGGTTTCAAAGAGCAAATCATCGACAAGATAAGCGGATTTAATTCGCATATCACCTTATATAAGACTACCTCCAACGATGCGGCAGACAGCATGGACGACAGCCTCACCACCCTGACTCCTACCCTATTGGGCATTCTCAACGATGAGGAGTATGTCACCGACGTCGATTTGGAGCTATCCGTTCCTGCCGTATTAAAAACAGATTCCGATTTCAAGGGGATATATCTCCGTGGCAATAGCAGCGATATCCAGAATAATTTCATCAAAGAGAATATCGTATCGGGCATCTATCCGGATTTCACCAAAGAGGAGAACGCCGACAAGGTGGTCATTTCCGACAAGGTGGCTAAGACGCTCAATTTAAAGACAGGAGACAAGATACCTACATATTTTATAAGTAGCCAGATTAAGGTGCGCCCATTAATAGTGGCGGGGATTTTCAACACCCACTTTGAGTTTTACGATGATCTATTTGCCTACTCCTCCATTACTATGCTACAAAAGGTCAATGATATAAGCAGCAAAGACAAGGGCTCAACGATACGCATCATGACCGATGATTTTAGCAGACTGGATGAATACACCTTTAGGCTCAATCAGCGTTTGGTGCGCGCCTACACGGGCAATGAGCTGTTTGTGACCTACCACATCGACAATGCGCTCAATCAAAGCGCGTCGCATCTAGCATGGTTGGCACTGCTGGACACCAACGTGGTGGTGATACTCATACTTATGACACTTGTGGCATGCGTAACGCTTATATCCGGTATGCTGATACTTATCATAGACAAGGTGTCGCTGATAGGCATCCTGCGCTCACTGGGCACCTCCTCGGCGGTTATCCGCAGACTATTCATATTCCTTGCCATGCGCATAGCATTCCTGGGATTGATTATCGGCAACGTGATAATGCTGGCACTGCTTTACGCTGAGAAGATATGGCACTTCATCCCGCTCGATGCAGAGAGCTACTACATCAACTTCGTGCCGGTGAAAATAGACTGGATGAGCATCCTTCTGCTCAACGTCGGCATTATAATAATCGTCTTCCTGACACTGCTTTTACCCTCCATGTACGCCAGCCGCATCTCCCCCACCGAGGCGATGAGATACAAAGAATAAGCGGCGAAATATCGGTTTGGCATAATTTATGTAATAGTTACCACGACGCTGTGACGTTTGACTCACAGCCAACCAGTAACTAAAACATTAAATCATAATAATATGTCAACCGGTAAAATAGGGGTAACAACAGAGAATATATTCCCCGTCATCAAAAAATTTCTTTACAGCGACCATGAGATATTCCTTCGTGAGTTGGTGTCCAACGCCATCGACGCCACACAAAAGCTGAAAACATTTGCTAATGTGGGTGAATTCAAAGGAGAGCTGGGAGATTTAAATGTAAAAGTAACCATTGACAAAGAGGCGGGCACACTCACCGTCAGCGACCGCGGCATCGGCATGGATAAAGAGGATGTGGAGAAATACATCAACCAGATAGCATTCTCCGGCGCTGAAGAATTCTTGGCAAAATACAAGGAGAGTGCCAACTCAATCATCGGCCACTTCGGACTCGGTTTCTACTCCGCTTTCATGGTAGCCAAACGCGTGGATATCCACTCACTTTCATATAAAGAGGGCGCCAAAGCTATCGCATGGAGCTGCGACGGCTCCCCTGAATATACACTGACAGAATGTGACAAAGCTGACCGTGGCACTGACATCATCCTCCATATCGACGATGATGACAAACAATTTTTGGAGCAAGACAGAATCGACGGTCTGTTGAAGAAATATTGCCGTTTCCTCCCCGTGCCTGTCATCAGCGGATTCCAGAAGGAATGGAAAGATGGCAAGATGCAGGACACCGACAAGCCCAACGTCATCAATG
>CAZLJS010000225.1:0-3019 GCA_964559895.1 uncultured Sangeribacter sp. | reverse complement strand
GCTATTCAGCGTATCGCCTCAAGCCTGCTGCTCACACAGATGTGCTAACCCCGTAGAGCGAGCCGAAGGCGAGTATCTGCGGGGAAGGATGGGTTATCGCTTCACTATTCGGTCGGGGTTAGAGGCGAGGAACTGCGCCCACGATTTGGGGCCTTTAGCCACTTGGGGCTTACTGGTTTCATAGAAATGCGTCATCGCCACGCCTAGGGCATCAGTGGCGTCGAGCATATGTGGCATCTTCTCCTTGGGTATCTTGAGGATATGCATGAGCATATTTGCCACCTGCTCCTTGGAGGCGGCGCCATTGCCCGTGACAGCTTGCTTGATGGATAGCGGCGCATATTCGGCAATCGGCACGTCGCGCTGCAACGCCGCCGCCATTGCCACACCCTGCGCACGCCCTAGTTTAAGCATCGACTGCACATTCTTGCCAAAGAAGGGGGCCTCCAATGCCATCTCGTCGGGAAGATATTCATCCACCAGCCCGAGCACGCGCTCAAATATGCGACGCAGACGCAGATAATGGCTCTCAAATTTGCTGAGTTTGATCACCCCCATGACAATCACCTCGGGGTTCTTGCCGTTGATGCCAATCACTCCGTAGCCCATCACGTTGGTGCCCGGGTCGATGCCCATGATCACTCGCTCATATTTGCGCACTGTCTCGTTCATAATTCTGCAGCTTTATCAGAAGGATATCTCCTCGAGAGTGGTGGAGAAGACCACGCTTTTCTCGCCAAAGGCGGCAGTATAAGCCGCGATAGGCTCCGCTATGACGTTTGCCAGGAAATCATCCATCAGCGCCTTGTTCTCAAACTCGAGGTGGAGGGAGTAGCTCTGTGGATCTGCCATCGACACGGGGGCGCCACCTATCTCCGCCACACGGAGAAAACGCACCCTCGACACCTGCTTGGCTGTGGTGACTACCGGAAGTATATCCCGTTTGATTCTCTCTAAGGAATGGAGCAGCGCTTGGCTGTCTGAGATAAAGGATAAGTTAAGTATCATAGCGTCGGTATGTAATGAAAAAGGCTGTCTCTTGATGAAACAGCCTCTCGGTTGAGCCTCTTGTCGGATTCGAACCAACGACCCCGAGATTACAAATCACGTGCTCTGGCCAACTGAGCTAAAGAGGCAGGTGGGCAAGCTTACCACATCGCACATGCTACAACCTGCTACCCTTGCTTCGATCAAGACCTGGGGGATTTACAGGGAGCTCGTCGTATGGGACTTACCCGGCTGCAAAGGTACAACTTTTTTTTGAATTGGCAAAATCCACTCCTCACGTATCAGTATTATTCGACTCATAAGACTTATCCGATTCAGCCCTCTCCATAAAAAAGCTCCGCGCCAACTATTTGGCGCGGAGTAATTTAAGCAATAATGATTGTTACTCAACAAAAATTTAAATATTCAATATATTCTTGCAGTTTTCTGAAGTCATTATTGAGGAATCAAGCTATTTTAGGCTCACCGACGCTATGGTTAGCGTCGGTGAGTGGCCTGTTTGCTTGAATTATTCACCTACATGTTCTTGCAGGATGATATTATTAATCTCAACTACGGTGCCTGCCTGGCAACCACCGAAGTCAAATACGAGGTTCACCTCGTCCATGTCGATACCTGCCATATTCACGCTCTTGAATACATACTCATCATAGGAGGTGAGATTTACTCTTTCGGTGAAGTAGAAGGTGTCGTCGTCGCCATTCTTAGTAAGCTTGATAGTGGCGCCATTGAGGTCATTGTTGGAGGTGAGAGCCACGCGGAAGTCATACTTCTTGCTAGCTGAAGTGGAGATATTTGTGCGGAAGTGAACTTGTGCTTGCCATTGGTCGAAAGTAGCCTCGGGGAGGGATACGATGTAACCGGTGGCGTTGGATTCTACTACAGGATCGGCGATCTGAGACCATCCGGGAGCATAGTAGAAGAAGTTGGTGTAGGAGCAGCCATACCATAAGTTGGAGGCTGAAGCGTAGTCAACCCAATCCACATCTGCCTCATCGGGCTGTGCGGGGAGCACGGTGCCGTCGTCGTCGGCATGGTCCTTCAATACGATATTGCTTACAGATACCTTGGAGTTGGCAGCGTTACCACCGAAGTCAACTACTAATTTCACAGCATTGATGTCCAAACCGGGCATATCTGAATAGTAGAAGATATAGTCCTCATTAGCCTTGAGAGATACTCTGTCGGCGAAGTAGAAGACACCATCGTCGGTAGTGTCAACGAGCTTAACTGTTACTCCGGGGTGATCCACTGTGGAGTTAAGGATGCAGGAGAAGTCGTAGTTGTTGGCAGATGATGTGGAGATATCAGTAGCGATGTGCATCTGTGCTTGCCATTGGTCTGAAGTGGCCTCGGGGAGAGTAACGGTGTAAGTGCTACCATTGATGTCGTAGCTGGGATCAGCAATCTGTCCCCAACCCGGAGCATAGTAGAACCAGGGGTTCTCGACGTTGGCTTTGCGCCACATGTTGAAGTCGGAGTTGTAGTTGAAGCCATTGAAAGGAGCGTCGCCCTCAAGACCGAGAATGTAGTGCCATGCGATAGAACCGTTGTCGATGGTGAGCTCGATAGCGTCGTTGGTGATAGAGTTTACTTTGTATTTAGGATTGTTGTAAGCCTCTACGTTGGGGATATAACCCATGAGCGTACCTGCGGGGAATTGGAGATACAACTCAGTGCCTTCGGGTTTGAGAGTGAAGGTAGTGTTTTGCATCTGCGCGGGAGCGGCGTAGTCGTTACCATCGCCGGGGTTAGCATCGGTATAAGGGGGCAGGGAAGCCACGCCGGTGTTGACATATACAGTGCCGGAAGTGCCGGGATCGTAAGTGTAGCCACCACCATCAGTAGCTGAAGTCTTAGAGAAGATGAAGCGGTTCTCATAGAGACCGGTGCCGGCTTTATCGTTGGGGGAAGCACTCCACCAACCGGTGCCGTCGGTGCCTGACTCACCGCAACCGAGGTGTGCGGCTTTGTCGGAGGCGATGCGCCATGTCTTGCTGTCGTTGTCGGT
>CAZLJS010000224.1:0-3025 GCA_964559895.1 uncultured Sangeribacter sp. | reverse complement strand
CACACTTTTGCATTTCTTCGTATAATCGTTGATGGTGATAGTGGCAATAATCCTCCAATGAATTAGCCAAAGCAAATGCCGCACTTAAACAGTATGTAAAATCCTCTTGGTCAAGTTCTCGCCAAAGTTCATAGCTTCCCAGAAACATTTTTTCGAAGGAATCATTGCCGATTTCCGGTCTATAAAGTATCATTGCATTCATGAACGACTTCGATAGGGAATCGGGTATTGATTGATTAGTAGAATATAATTCACTAACCAGATTAAACAGACTGTCTTGATATACCATATCATCAAAGACCACGTCAATATAATCGGATCTAGTATGGATATTTTCTACAGATTGCATAATTGATTCCCTCGCTTCATGTTCAATGCGACGAGACTCACGACAAGAATTGATGCCAAAGGTTAGCGAGATACCAACTATCGTGGCTGTGCAGCTTGCTGTAAAAGAGAATAACCAACGAGTCTCAACTAATTTGTGATAAATTCGTGAAAGAGTTTTTCGGCTTAAAACCATAATAAATGTTATTGATGTTAGAATAATGCACAAAGTTAGCTAAAAAACTGAGAATTTTACTAACTTTGTGTCAATTTATAAATTTGAAACGGTTTGACATAAAATCAAACCGTGAGTAAATACTATTTCACTAATTTACTATTATACTAAATGAGAAGAAATGTTATCTCTTTCATAGTACTATTAAGCTGTTTAGGCGGAGCATATGCCCAATCAAACGGTAATACTCCAATAAATAAAGGTACTGAATTTACAAATGCAGATGGGAATCAGATGGCAATGCCCATAGCTCCGACTGTATATGAAATGACAGATGAGGTGCGAAATATATTAAGCCTTGACCATACACAATTTGACAAAGTTTATCAAGCTTACGATAAATTCAACAATGCTATTTTTGGCAGCGATAAATCGACATCCGCCATGAGCCAAAGCGGCCCGGGTGGACGCGGAGGTATGCGTGGAGGTGGTGGTCCCGGTGGTATGGGCGGTCCCGGCGGTATGCAAGGTGGTCCTGGTGGCGGTATGCAAGGTGGCGGTCCCGGTGGCATGGGCGGGGCTCCTATGAATGGAGACTTCCAATCCGGCAAATCTCAACAAAAGGAGAAAGCGCCGAAAGAATTATCTGAAAAGGAGCTTAAAAAGCGACAAGAGAAGATAGAGAAACAGGAACAAAACCTTGCAAAGAAGATGGCTAAAATCCTTAAGGACGACGCTAAATACCAGCAATGGTTGGAGATTAGAAAGCAACAAATAAAACGCCTGTTCCCACCTCAACCGGAAAAGATGAAATAATCGAATACCTAAAATATATGAGGAACACATTTGCTATGACCAATGTGTTCCTCTTTCATTTTTACCTACGAAGCATCTTTCAAATTATTCCTCGAATTAAAAACACACATTAATTTGCTTAATCGTGTAACTATTCTCGTTTTACGCTGTTATTATTAATAGAAATTCTACATCAACGACGACACCAATTGTAGGTTTTAGATTGTAATAATCACGTATGGGAAAGATGCTATTACGATTATTTCCACACGAACTATGGCAACGCAGTTTCACGACAGCATGGCTAGGTTCATTTATATCCATATTGGCATTTGATCTGATATGGTGTTCACTCACCACGTTCCGTGGTATGGGGTTTGTAGGCACATACGTCAACGCATTTTTACTATCATTGATTCTCACCTCACCAACGATAATATTCAAACGCAGATGGTGCCAACTATTGTTGCTGCTAATCTTCGACCTATTTTGCATCAGCAACTTTATATATTGCCGCACATACTTCAATGCCATACCACTTGCCAGCTATGGTCTTGTAGGCAACGTATTGGACTTCTCCGCAAGCATCAAGGACTCCTTTGATATTGTTGACGCCATACTACCGCTAATTGCTTTTGCCACCTTCATCGCCCAACCCAAAAGGTCATATCATTCCCATTCGGGCAGATTATATTACCTCTACACGCTACTCGTCACATTCGTCATCTCCATTATATGCAGTCTTTGCAACGGAGGGTTTATCAGCCATATATCACGACTAAAGAACCAATGCTATAACGCCACAACCCCAACGGTGATATACACACCGTTAGGTGAACTAATAGCCGAAGCGCGTACTATCCAAGCGGAGATCTCGGCAGAACAACGCGAGGAAGTGACAGCATGGCTTGACGAACATCAACGTTTAATATCACTAGACACTATCTACACAAAGCAAACTAAAGATAACCTTATCATCATATTCTGCGAATCGCTGGAATCGTGGCCATTACAAGCCAAAGTGGAGGAGAAAGAGATAACGCCCAACTTAAATGCGCTCATCTCCGACATCAACACCTATTACGCGCCACACGTGGTATCACAAGCCGGAACTGGACGAAGCATCGACGGTCAGCTATTGATGCTCACCGGTATGTATCCCACACAAGACTTCGTATATGCCATGAAATATGCTGGAAATAGATATTATGCGCTTCCCGACGCCATGAGAGAGAACGGTGCAAAGACATATCTATTGAGCGGAGACAAGCCATCAACATGGAACCAAGGGAGCGTGGCACGGGCCTTTGGCATTGACTCGCTTATCATGCAGGATAAATGGGACAATTCAGAAAAGATAGGGCTGCACAAACATATCAGTGACGCCTCTCTCTTTAGGCAGATAGAACAGAGAATGCGCAACGGCGAAATTTGGCATAACGGTGAAAAAGCTTACGTGCAAATAGTCACATACTCATGTCATAATCCGTTTAAAATTCCCGACAAATACAAGACGCTCCACCTTAAAGAGAAGTATAACAAGCGATTAGCGGATTATATCACGGCAGTACACTACACCGATAACGCCATTGGTGGTTTCATCAACTATCTACGCACACGTCCTGATTGGAATCGCACCATGGTGGTGATAGTTGGTGACCATGAGGCATTGGCATCATGGCGCGATGATATGCGGAAGGATGCTAAAATCGGCAACATCGTATCCGA
>CAZLJS010000223.1:0-3028 GCA_964559895.1 uncultured Sangeribacter sp. | reverse complement strand
CGTCGGTATCCGTATATTTTATACGGGAAACTTTCCGGTTTAGTTAAAAAATCGGCCTAAGCAACGCGCTACCGCCCGATTTTACACAAAAAGAGTTTACCCAAACCAAGTTTTATGTACTTTTGCGGCAAAGTTACCCTTGGTCCGTACGGGGTTCTTTAATCCTTAACACATCTACATTTCAATATGTAGGGCTGCAACGCCAATCCTATTTTACCCTATCATGAAATTTCAAAGAAGCGACATAGACATCCAGACGATACTAAGGCGTGGCTACCATATCTTAGCGCGTCCCCATTTTGCCCTATTGTTCATGGTCGCATGGCTTTGGGATTCTGGCTACACAGTTGATGCCCAAGAGCCACAAATGTCTATTGCTGCATTTTATTTGGAAGAAACAGACTTAACGGCCAATAGAGCAGGCTCAATAGTGATAGACCCACAAGATGGCAAACCATGCGCCCTTATTAAAATTGTCACTACAGAGCAGGGGTTCACTTTTGACTTCGGTCTGATTAAACCTTGTAAACGAGAAGAACAAAACGCAGAACATCCCAGCGAAATATGGCTTTATGTTCCTTCCGGCGCTATGAAGATGAGCATTCAACACCGATTATTGGGTAAGATTGATAACTATGACTTAGGCAGTCGCTTAAAATCCGGACGTACTTATGTTCTTAAACTCACCACCAAGCAAGTCAGCACCTTCACCTACGACGAGAGCAAGCGACAATATCTCAATTTAACCGTTAGTCCATCCTCGGCTGAAGTGATTATAAACGGTATGCCTCAAACATTGGACAAAAACGGACAGGCATCCATATTGCTCTCCCTCGGCCAATACCGTTTGAGCGTCAAAGCAGAGGGTTACCATCCCTTAGAGCAACTCATTACCATGGACGAATTTAGAGATAAACACCTTGACGTTCGGTTAAAGCCAAACTTTGGATGGCTCTCCATTGATTCTTTCAATCAAGCACAAGGTGCAAAACTTTATATTGACGGAGCACAAGTTGACACCCTACCTACCGTTAAAAAGCAACTTAATAGTGGCCCCCACAACCTCTTGATACGCCACCCCCTTTATAAAGAATACAGCGAGCAGATTACCATCAAAGACAGCATAGTTACAACTTGGACTCCGCAATGGATTTCCAACTACGCGGATATCAGTATTTCCGTCGACAATGATTTTGCCGTAGAACTCTATGCCGATGGAGTAAGCTTAGGGCATGGCGATTGGCACGGTCGACTTAGTGCTGGGAAGCATTTATTGGAAGCTCGCAAGGAGAACCATACAACAACCTTCGATACACTATATGTAAATGTTGGCGCTCAGCGCACCATTTCCATGCCCGCACCTACTCCTCTATATGGGACATTAGAGGTCCGAGCCATACCAGCCGCTACGATTTCGATAGATGGAAATGTTTTAGGGCAAGATACAACTCTTAGTAGTACCGTTTTGATTGGCAACCATCAAATCAGGTTTCAGCGCGCTGGCTATCAAACAGAATCTGTAGAGGTCAATATCACACAAGGTGAAACAACTCGGATTGAGCGCGAATTAAAAGATTCCTGCAATTTCCGTATTTGCTCAACACCTTTTGCTTCGGTATATATTGACGACTATTATGTAGGGACCACTCCATATCATTTTACTCGTGAGGCAGGGATTTACAACCTTACTATTGAAAAATATGATTACCGACCTTACCACAAACGGCTTCGCTTGAATGGTGGCACTCCAGATATAGACATTCGCCTCAAACCGACTTTGCGCGAAAGACTTCGCATGAATGGTAGCACTCCAGATATGGATATTCGTCCACATTACGTGACGCCATACGAAATTTACCTACAAGTGGGCTATAACGTACACGTTTGTACAGGTATTTCTGCTACAATGGGTGGCTATATAAACAACAAGAACATGGAATTGGGGTTCATATTTCCCTCAAAAGAAAAAGAACATATATATTGGTCTGATCCCACCGATAAAAACAAAGAACCCCTTGGCGCTATTTATCAGCCAAGATTTGGCTTTTTGTGGAAATTTGGTTATGGATTCCGAGTGGGACGATGCGTACGCCTTACGCCACAGATAGGCATACTATATGTTCAACTAAAGGAGATTCCCGACACAGAAGACGTTGTAAGTGATCCCGATGGAAGTAGCTATTCAATAGGTATGCGATGTTCTTGGGCGCTCTGTCGCCATATAGGTATTACTTTAACTCCAGAATATTTAGCTTCGTTATTACAAGCTGACGGATACAAACAAATAGCCAATGTCTCCAATAAAATCAAATCTCTTGGATGTGGTTTTAATATCAATGTTGGATTTAATTTCTTTTACTAATGATGGTTGATATAAAAAACGGTTCATTATGCATCATACTTGCAATAACATTAGCATTTGGACTAATAGGATGTACAGAAGTTGCTTTCAAAGACGATTGGGAAGCCTCTTTGGATGCTCATTATCTGACCGCAAGTAAAACAAAATTTTGGGGAGACTACTCTTCAGATGCATTCACCGCGAATTTCACAGTAAACTGTGTCAATACACCTTGGAAATTCACCAACGTACCCTCATGGATTTCGCTGTCTCCATCTTCCGGCAATACAGGCTGTGACATAACTATGTCTGTCAAAGCAAACACAAGTGCAGAATCTCGAGACGGAAGCTTTTATCTGACCCCAGTACAGACCGGCACAAATATATCCAATATACAAATCTCTGTATTTCAACTGGGAGCTATAGCCTCGTTAGAAGTGTCCGCCTCTACGATTTCGCTCCCAAGCATGGCCACCACATACATGTGTCAGATAACGTCTAACTGCAGCTGGACGGCATCCACTGCCGCCTCATGGCTGACACTATCAACAAGTGATGACACTTTGAAAATCACATCTACGGCGAATACAGGCTCCACCTATCGGACTGCTACGATACTCATTACTTATGGAACAAAAAGCAAAACGATTACAGTAAATCAAGCTAAGGTTTAATGCCGTTTTTTTC
>CAZLJS010000222.1:0-3037 GCA_964559895.1 uncultured Sangeribacter sp. | reverse complement strand
ACGCCTCCATCCCTAATGGCAAAAACAGCTATCAGATCCTCCCTTACAACGCGGTAGGTATCGGTGCTCTCGTTGAGCAGACTGCTTATGTAGGTGTGGATATCCCGCAAGCTCTTACCAACGTGGTAATCACAGACCCCACCTCCGACACTATGACCATCTCTTGGGATGAAGTATCTACTGTCGGTGCCAATGGTTATGTGGTCAACCCCGCTAAGACCGGTTACGCTGTTTATAGCACCATCAAGGATGGTTATACCCTCAGCATCGACGAAGAAGTCGGTATTGTGATTAACCAGACCTCTCTCTCTTTCGTCAACAATAATGATGACGGCACTCAGAAATTGCGCTACTGGGTAGTAGTACCTTTCAACTTGGCTGGTACAGGCACTGTCTCCACAGTATCATACTACACCGGTAAATCCCACGAGTTGCCCTTCACCGAGCACCTCACTGCTACCGGTTTCGAGAACTCTACTTGGACATATAGCGTACGCTCACCCAAGTTCACTATCCTCGACATCAGCGACGACTCATCAGACAACGACGGCCACGCTTTGACTCTCTACACTGAGAGCGGCGACGGCGAGTGGGGTGCCCTCACTGCCGGTAAGATCTCTTTGGCAGGTAGCGTTAACCCCGCTTTCTCTTTCGACGCTAAGAGCCGTTCTACCGACAACCATATCTACGTATATATCATCACTCCCGACGGAAATAGAACTCTCGTTTCTGATTTCGCTCCTACTACCGAGTATGAGACTTACCGTGTATCTCTCAAAGATTTCTTAGATTATCGTTACGTACGCTTTGAGGTGCGTGCTGAGTTCAACACTGCATTCCCCTTCTTCTTTGATAACTTCAAAGTAGCCGAGGTGCAACAGAAAGACCTCTCCGTATCCCTCCAGCTCCCATCATCTGCTAACGCCGGTGTTTGCGACTCCAAAGCTAAAGTCATCGTTAAGAACGAAGGTGAACAAGCTGTAAGCAACTTCACTATCAAACTTAGCGGCAAAGGCACTACCTTCGCCAACGAGACTATCTCTGAGTCTATCCCCTCTATGGGCAAATATACTGCCGATTATACATTCCCCCTCTCTGTTATTGAGAAAGAGGGCTCTGCTACTATTAAATGCGAAATTATCTATGACGATGATCAAGATAATTCCAACAATAGCACTTCTGCTAAACTCAAAGTGGTAGCATCCAAGCTCCCCACTCCTCTTAACCTCGCTATCGCTGACGAGTCTGCTGCCGGCACTACCATCACCTGGGAGCAACCCGACCTCCACGACACTGATGTCATTGAGGACTTCGAAGACACCGACACCTTCGCTCCCTTCAGCGTTGGCGATCTCGACGAAGACGGCTTTGGCGCATTTGGCGAATGGGGCCTCTACGATGGTGATAAGTCCACTACTTACTCCTTCCAGAACTATACATTCGAAAACAACGGCGACAACTCTGCTTGGCAGGTATTCAATCCTTCTCAAGTATCCGGTACTTTCTTGGACGACTATGATGAGTATCAGCCCTTCTCCGGCAACCAGTACCTCACTGCTTGGTGCCCCAACGACGGCTCCGCAGCTGATAACTGGATCATCTCTCCGAAATTGAACGGTAACGCTCAGACCATCTCATTCTACGCTACTGAGGTGACCGAGGACTACGGCGTTGAGACTCTTGAGGTACTTATCTCCAAGAAAATGCAAGATCCTTCCACATTTACTAAGGTGGCTGACATCAACGTCGATCGCCTCGGTTGGCAGAAATATACTGCTGACCTCCCCGAAGGTACTAAGTATTTCGCTATCCGTCACACTTCCAAAGATATCTTTGGCGTGTTCATCGACGACCTCTCTTATACTCTCGGCGCTAACGTATTGGTAGGCTACAACTTCTATCTCGATGGCGTGAAATTCGCTACCGTAAAAGATGCCAACGCCCTTCAATATGTATTCAGCAACGTATTGTCAACATCCACCGATTTCCACAAATTCGGTGTCTCTGCTCTCTACGAGGATGACCAAGAATCAACTCCTATCTATATCTCAAATTCAGATAGCGTAGATTCTATCTCATTCGACGAGTTGAAAGAGTATCCCGCTTACAATATCTTCGGTCAGCGCGTTAGCCCCGACACCAAAGGTATCGTAATCATCAACGGTAAGAAAATCCTTAATAAATAGCAAATAGATAGAGGAAATTCTCATGTGTGTTAAGGGAGTGGCCAGCTGGTCGCTCCCTTTTTTTATATCAACAAAACGCCGACGAGGATGCCGCCGTTCCCTTTTTTTATTGTACTTTTGCAATTATGCTTAATATATTGAATCTGGAACCCGCGGAGCACTCTCCGATGCTCGACATCCCCGGCATCTACTGCTTCTCCACATCACGTCATGGCGGCGTCGGCACTGGCAACTATGCCTCCATGAACTGCACATCTTATACCAACGATGACCCCGACGCCGTCGCTGAAAACCGTCGTCGCCTCCTTGCGCAACTTCCATCAACCCTTACACACCTGGTTATGCCACGGCAAGTGCATGGCACCGACGTAGCCATCATCACCGAGAAAACCCTCGCTGATAGCGACAGCACCATCCTCGAGCCATATGGCTACGACGCACTCGTCACCGATATCCCCGGCGTTTGCCTCGCCATATCCACCGCAGACTGCATCCCAATCCTCTTATACGACCTATATACACACGCCATAGCAGCCATCCATGCCGGTTGGCGAGGCACTGTGGCAAATATCGTCGCCAAAACCATTCAGACCATGCAGACAGCATTTGGTAGCAATGCAGAGGACCTAGTGGCGTGCATTGGCCCCGGAATATCCCTCGACGCCTTTGAAGTCGGCGACGAAGTATATAGCGCATTCCAAGATGCCGGCTTCGACATGCAGCAGATAGCACGCAAATATGAAAAATGGCACCTCGACCTCAAAGAAGCCAACAAATCACTCCTAATTCGCTCCGGCCTATTCCCCGGTCACATCGAGCTCTCCACCATCTGCAGCTTCACCGACCATCAA
>CAZLJS010000221.1:0-3042 GCA_964559895.1 uncultured Sangeribacter sp. | reverse complement strand
AAGTCTTTGGCGATCTTTGCCGTAGCGACATCGAGCGCCTTGAGTTTTTCAAGAGCCGAGGCGTTGCCGGGTGCGGCAACTTTCCCCGTAGTAGTTTTCTTTTTAGCCATTTATTAATATCCGGGTTTACCCAGTAATTTAAACATGTTCTTCTTATACGCCTCCACGCCGGGTTGGTTGAAGGGGTTTACGCCGAGCATATATCCAGAGATGCCGCAAGCCTTCTCAAAGAAGTAGATAAGCTCACCTAGGCAACGCTCGTTGAGGGCGTCGATAGTGATCTTCATCACGGGTACGCCACCGTCGTTGTGAGCCATCTTAGTGCCGAGGGCCGCCATCTTGTTGACTTCGTCAACGCGTTTGCCTGCGATATAGTTGAGGCCGTCAAGGTCCTCCTCGTCAGAGGGGATAACGCAAGTGTGGTCGGGAGTAGTGACTTCGATCACAGTCTCGAAGATGTTGCGTTCGCCATCCTGGATCATCTGGCCCATGGAGTGGAGGTCGGTGGTGAGATCTACAGAAGCGGGGAAGATGCCTTTGCCATCCTTGCCCTCGCTCTCGCCGTAGAGCTGTTTCCACCATTCAGCGATATAGTGCAATTTGGGGTTATAGTTAGCCAAGATTTCGATTTTCTTGCCTGACTGATAGAGTGCGTTGCGCATCTTAGCGTAGCGTTGTGCCAAGTTGTCGGCAGAGGGGTCATTGACAGCGTTCTCCATAGCGGCTGCACCGGCTACGAGAGCCTCAATGTCGAAGCCTGCTACTGCGATGGGGAGCAAGCCTACAGGGGTGAGCACTGAGAAGCGGCCACCAACGTTGTCGGGGATGATGAAGGTCTTGTAGCCCTCTTTAGTCGCCATGGTGCGGAGAGCGCCCTTCTTAGCATCGGTGATAGCCACGATCTTGCGAGCAGCAGCCTCTTTGCCCTCTTGCTCCTCGAGTTGTGCCTTGAGCAGACGCAACGCGATGGCGGGCTCGGTGGTAGTGCCGGATTTGGAGATCACGATGATGCCGAATTTCTTGCCTTTGAGGAGAGCTTGTAGCTCGGCGAGGTAGTCCTCACCGATATTCTGACCTGCGAAGACCAATTTGGGTTTGTTGGCCTCAGCGGGAAGATATGAAGCGAAAGCATTGGAGAGAGCCTCGATCACAGCTTTAGCGCCGAGGTAGCTACCGCCGATACCGATGCAAACTACATATTCGTTGCCCTCGCGGAGTGCTGCCGCGGTGGCGTTGATGTCGGCCAATTCTGCTGCTGTGATGGAGCTGGGAAGCTTCACCCAACCTAAGAAATCGTTGCCGGGAGCGGTACCTTCGTTTACTTCAGAGAGGGCTTTCACTGATGCCGCCTCTAATGAATCAAATTTCTCTACGCCTGTGAATTTTACGGCGTCGTCGATAATTACGTTCATATATCTATCTTTTTTTACTTATTTTTCTTGGAGTTTTCTCCGAGATTTAACATGATATTTTACCTGCTAAAAGCGTGAAATGCATTGGTAGGGCTATGGTGGGCCCTGCCAATGCATTATGCTGATATGTATTAAGCCTCAGGGGCTTCGTTTTCTTGATTGTCGGCGCTCTTCTTAGCCTTTTCAGGGCGCATTTGTGGGAAGAGCAGCACCTCTTGGATGGTGGTCTGGCCGGTGAGGAGCATAGCCAAGCGGTCCATACCGATGCCCATACCTGATGTGGGGGGCATACCATACTCGAGGGCGCGGATGAAGTCGTGGTCGATGATCATCGCCTCGTCGTCACCTTTCTCAGCGAGGTGCATCTGGTCGAGGAAGCGCTCATACTGGTCGATGGGGTCGTTAAGCTCGGAGTAAGCGTTGGCGAGCTCTTTGCCGTTGACCATAAGCTCGAAGCGCTCTGTGAGCTCCGGGTTGTCGCGGTGGCGCTTGGTGAGCGGCGACATCTCGATGGGATAGTCGGTGATGAAGGTGGGCTGGATGAAGCTGCCTTCGCATTTCTCGCCAAACATCTCGTCGATGATTTTGCCTTTGCCCATGCCGGGGTCTAGCTCCACGCCCATCTCCTTAGCAGCAGCGCGGAGTTCCTCCTCGCTCTTGCCGGTGATGTCGTAGCCGGTAGCGTTCTGGATAGCTTGTGCCATGGTGATGCGCGGGTATGGGCCCTTGAAGTCAATCTCATGGTCGCCGACCTTCACGGTAGTAGTGCCGTTGACATCCATAGCGATGGTCTCCAGCATACGCTCGGTGAAGTTCATCATCCAGTTGTAGTCCTTGTATGCCACGTATATCTCCATGCAGGTGAACTCGGGGTTGTGTGTGCGGTCCATACCTTCGTTGCGGAAGTTCTTGGAGAACTCATACACACCCTCGAAACCGCCTACGATGAGGCGTTTGAGGTATAGCTCATCGGCGATGCGGAGATACAAGGGTATATCCAGTGCGTTGTGGTGTGTGATGAAGGGACGGGCTGCGGCGCCACCGGGGATAGATTGCAGGATAGGTGTCTCAACCTCCATGTAGCCGTGTGAGTTGAAGAAGTTGCGCATGGAGTTGAACATCTTGGTGCGTTTCACGAAGATTGGCATCACATCTTTGTTGACAGCCAAATCGACGTAGCGGCGGCGGTATCGTTGCTCAGGATCGGTGAAGGCGTCGTAAGCCACACCATCCTTCATTTTCACGATGGGGAGGGGACGGAGCGATTTGCTCAAGAGAGTGAGGTGCTCGGCGTGCACGGTGATTTCGCCCATTTTGGTGCGGAACACGAAGCCTTCGATGCCGACGAAGTCGCCGATGTCGAGGAGCTTCTTAAACACGTCGTTGTATAGGGATTTGTCCTCGTCGGGGCAGATGTCGTCGCGGCTGATATACACTTGTATTCTGCCACGAGCGTCTTGTATCTCCGCGAAGGATGCTTTGCCCATGATGCGGCGGCTCATGATACGTCCGGCGATGCTCACGCGGCGCGGCTCTTCCGCATCATCCTTGAAGTTCTCTTTAATCTCGTCTGTATGTCCGGTGACAGGATACTCTGCTGCGGGATAGGGCTCTACGCCCATGTCGCGCA
>CAZLJS010000220.1:0-3049 GCA_964559895.1 uncultured Sangeribacter sp. | reverse complement strand
TCGACCTCGTGCGCTGGGGCATCGCCGCTGACGTTATGACGAAGTATATCAATTGTGAGAAGGATAACCGCGTTTACTATCAAAACGCAAACTTCACCGCTGAAAAGGATGAGTATTATCCAATTCCTACCAATCAGTACAACTTCTCCGGTGGATTATATACTCAGAACCCCGGCTTCTCTTTCTAAGACAGTTTTTCTTAATTACAATTTTAGGTATATAAAATAGGTACAGGTAAAATTTAATTCAAGGTAATAGGGGGGAATGATGGCACAGTGATGTGTGGTTCCCCCCTCTTTCTTTTAACTATGTCTATAATGCGTAAATATTCTCCTATTTTTTTATTGACATTGTCTATTGCCGGTGCCAATGCATATACTGTTAATACCTCACGAGTATCTGTTGAAAAATTATCTGCTGACGCTATACGCACCGATGGGTATTCCACTTGGATAACAGACACCATACCCGCCGATGCGAAATTTATTAAATGCCGTTTCGCGCTGGAGTCATTCCCCACAGATACTGCCGGTCTGGTCTCCCTGATGACACCGTTGCAGGGCGTGGCTATCTCCGTGGACCGTTATGGCTCGTTGATGATAGCCCACAAGCTGCGTGGTGAGGTGACCTACCAATCGCTCCCTGTCAAGTCGCAACGGTTTAAGTGGATATCCATTGGTGTCGATCTCAAGAAACAGCGGGTGATGATAGATGATGAGTGCTTCAAGTTGCCCGCATTGCCAAAAGCACCGCTGAAGGTCTATTACGGCAAGGATATCAAGCCTCGCGATATGTGGGGACAGGACCTGGCGCTTATTAATGGCATCATCGCGGATGTGGAGGTCTCCGATAAGCGATGCAGCGATGCCGAGTGGCAGGCTTATTATAAGGAGAAGGCTGATGAGGTCCCATCCCTGGCTATCCCCAAGGAGCGTTTCGCCAACGATCTTAGCCGCCCAAAATATCATCTCCTTCCTGCTGCCAACTGGACCAACGAGACGCATGGCCTGATTCGCTACAATGGCAAGTATCATATTTTTAACCAGAAGAACGCCTCAAATATCCTGCTGAGGAATATCAATTGGGGCCATTTCACCTCCACCGACCTGCTGCATTGGAGCGAGGAGAAACCGGCATTGTCGCCACAACAGGAACCCGGTTTTGACGCTGAGGGTATCTGGTCGGGTTGCGCCATCCTAGATGACAACGGCGCCCCGCATATCTTCTATACCGGTGGCAATACGGTGGATAATGCCGTGGGGCACGCCATACCGCTCGACGATGACCTCATCGACTGGAGCCGTAGCGACACACCTGCCATCTCGGGCAGACCGCGCCAATTCTCCAGAACGGATATGCGCGACCAATGGGTTTGGCGCGAAAAGGATGCCTGGCACATGATTATCGGGTTCGGCATCGATGAGGGAACACGTCACGGCGCTCTTCTCCATTATACCTCTACTGACCTCAATAACTGGACTTATCAGAACCTACTCTATGAGGGGAACCCCGATATCGACCATACCGGTGTTTTCTGGGAGATGCCCGTCATGCTCCCCTTGGATGGCAAATACATCCTTCAGGTCAACAGGGTCCCCGACAAGGGTATCCCTGCCCGTTCACAATATTGGATAGGTGACTTTGTGGATAATAAGTTCGTCCCCGACGACCCCGTTCCGCAGAACCTTGAGGTCATCAATAGGCTGCTCTCACCCTCGGTGTGGAAGGAGAACGACTCCACAGCGGTGGCGATGGCTATCATCCCTGATGAGATAGGGGGCAGAAGGACGCTCGACCGTGGCTGGGCGCACCTTTATAGTATCCCTCGTGTATGGCGCCTTGCCAAAGGTAAAATCTGTCAGTCGCCACACCCCGTGCTGAAATCATTGCGCAGAGATTCTCTCAATTTCGATAGGGTAGGGGTGGTGTCGCACCATGGAGCGCAGAAGGAGCTGTTGGTGAATTTTACCCCAAACCGAGCCTCCAACTTTGGCGTGAAGCTATGCAAAGCCCCCGACGACGCTGAATACACTTTGATTTATTTCGACGTTAATGCCGGAGAGCTGGTCGTGGATCAGACTTACAGCTCCCTCGACCCCCATGCCGGAAATAGGGTGAAGCGGGATAAATATCCCTTGGACCCGACCAAATCGGTTAGCCTGCGCCTATTTATCGACAGCTCCGTGGTCGAGGGGTTTATCAATGATGAAGATGCCTTTACCACCCGCATCTTCCCCTCGCTCCCCGATAGCCAACAGATAGAGGTATATGCCGACGACCCCTCTGCCGTAGTTTACGGCACCATATGGACCCTCGACGACGCTATCGTCACCAAAAATTTCTGAGTAATCCAGAACTATGATGAGGCCGACGCGTCTGTCTATACCATTGGCTGGGTAGATAGTTGGGATTATGCCACCTTCACCCCGCAAGGCTCCGACAGATTCGGACTATACCTCTGCGAAGGCTCAGGACGCAAGGTGGTGGTTACTTACGATAGTGATACTGAGACTTTATTAATAGATCGCACCGGAGTGGCGGATGCGGAGATCCCCAAGTTCAGAAGGGTGGCGCAATGCCGTGTCCCCATGCAGGATGGTAAGCTGCGCCTTCACATCTTCGTGGATAAGGCAAGCATTGAGATTTTTGCCAACGATGGCAGTCAAGTCTTCACCCTGCTGACTTTCCCTTCCGCCTCTCAGTCTGCGGCATCATTTTTCACGGTTAATGGTAAGACTATTGCGGATCTATGCGTATGGAAACTCTGTAGCGTTTGGGGATAACGCGTTCATTGGTGAATCTAATTATTGATTTTCCCTTAGAGAGAAAGAGCCGACTGTCGAAGCCGGCTCTTTTTATTTATCTCAATATTTGAAATCTCTTAATGTGTGAATCTCCTTATCACTTTACATATTATATATATCGCTAACATGAGCAGTACCATGCACGCTGAGGCGGGTACGGATATATAATATGCCATCATCAAACCGCCTATGCAGCCCAACAGGGAGATCACTGTCGATAATCCCATCATGCTCTTATAATGACA
>CAZLJS010000219.1:0-3059 GCA_964559895.1 uncultured Sangeribacter sp. | reverse complement strand
ATAAAATCATACAAAGATACAAAAAATCCATGAAATATACACCTTAATTAGGTGTTAATAAAAAAAATTACTACTTTTGCGCTCGAAAAGCCACAAGGTTTTTTGAAACAACCGGGGCTAAACGCCCCACATAGAGCATTGACATGAAGAATTTGGTAATAGTCGAGTCTCCGGCAAAAGCTAAAACAATAGAGAAATTCCTGGGAAAAGATTTCAAAGTTCTTTCCAGTTTTGGTCACATTCGCGACTTAGCGAAGAAGGACTTTGTGGGTGATATGGGTTCTGAGTTTGAACTTAACTACGAGATCCCCTCCGATAAGAAATCGCTGGTAACCACGCTTAAATCAGAAGCGAAGAAAGCAGACATCGTCTGGCTGGCATCTGATGAGGACCGCGAGGGAGAGGCCATCGCATGGCATCTGTATGAGGTGCTGAAGTTAAAACCGGAGAAGACCCGCCGCATAGTGTTCCACGAGATCACCAAGCCGGCCATCCTTCATGCTATCGAGAATCCCCGCAACATAGATATAGCGCTCGTTGACGCGCAACAGGCACGCCGCGTGCTCGACCGCATCGTCGGCTTTGAGCTATCTCCCGTGCTATGGAAAAAGATCAAACCGGCTCTCTCGGCAGGTCGCGTACAGAGCGTCGCCGTGAGATTGATTTGCGAACGTGAGAAGGAGATCAACGCATTCACTCCCGAAGCATTCTACCGCGTCAACGCACTCTTCCACGCCCCCTCAGCTCCCGCCATGGAGATAAAGGGCGACCTCAACAAGCGGTTCGCTACCGAGGAGGAAGCGCGCCAATTCCTCACAGACTGCGTCGGCACTTCCTTCACCGTTAAGTCGGTATCCACCAAGCCGTTGCACCGTTCTCCGGCACCACCGTTCACCACCTCTACCCTACAGCAAGAGGCGTCAAGAAGACTGGGATTCCCCGTCAACACTACCATGATGGTGGCGCAACACCTTTATGAGCAGGGACTTATCACATACATGCGTACCGACTCTCTCAACCTCTCCAAGCTGGCTATCTCAGCCCTCTCGCAGGAGATCGAAACGGAGTTTGGCAAGCAGTTTGTACACACTCGTCAATACCACACCAGCTCCAAGGGCGCGCAAGAGGCGCACGAGGCTATCCGCCCCACCTATCCCGACCGCCGCACTATCTCAGGCACTCCTCAGGAGCAGAAGCTATACAATCTTATCTGGAAGCGTACCATGGCTTCGCAAATGGCTGACGCCCAACTCGACAAGACCAATGTAGATATCGCTATCGGTTCACGCCAAGAGATCTTTGAAGCGTCCGGCGAGGTTGTCACCTTCGAAGGCTTCATGAAGGTATGGCAAGCCGATGGCAAACAGAACGAAGACACCCTCCTGCCACCCCTCAGCGACGGCATGGCGCTCGACGCTGCAACTATCTCAGCCACTGAGCGTTTCACTCAGCCGCAACCACGCTACACCGAGGCAACGCTGGTCAAGAAGATGGAGGACCTGGGCATCGGACGTCCTTCCACCTACGCGCCAACCATCTCCACTATCCAATCACGCGACTACGTTCGCCGCGGCGAGAACGAGGGCACGCCTCGCCAATATGTGATGCTCACGCTCAACAACGGCGAGATCCTCCGCAGCGAGAACACCGAAAACGTGGGTAGCGAGAAGGGCAAGCTCACCCCCACCGATGTGGGCATGGTGGTCAACGACTTCCTCACCGAGAACTTCCCCGACATCCTCGACTACAATTTCACCGCCAAGGTGGAGGAGCGTTTCGACGACATCGCCGAGGGTAAGTTGCCATGGAAGAAGGAGATAAACAATTTCTACGTAGATTTCCACCCCACTATCGTGAAGGTTAGCGAGACACGTAGCGAGCATAAAGCAGGAGAACGCGTCCTTGGCACCGACCCGGTAAGCGGGAAGCCCGTTAGCGTCAAGATAGGACGTTTTGGTCCCGTAGTACAGATCGGCGAGGCTACCGACGAGGAGAAACCGCGCTTCGCCAGCCTGCACAAGACGCAGAGCGTAGCCACCATCACCCTCGAGGAGGCATTGAAGCTCTTTGAGCTGCCACGCACCGTTGGTGAGATGGAGGGCAATAACGTGGTAGCCGCGATAGGTCGTTTCGGCCCATATCTGCGCTACGACAAGCTATTCGTATCCATACCTAAGGATATGTCGGCAGAGACAATCACCATAGACGACGCTATCATGTTGATCAAGAAGAAACAGGAGGCGGAGGCCAACAAGCTCATCAAGAAGTTTGACAACCTGGATGGCGTGCAAGTTCTCAACGGGCGTTTCGGCCCATACATCGCCTATAAGCCGGAAGGCGCCAAGAAGGCCACCAACTACAAGATTCCCAAGGGCACCGATCCCGCATCGTTGACCTCCGATGATGTAGAGGCCATCATGGCGAAGCAGGATGCCGCTGTTGCCGACAAAAAGAAGAGAAAATAGGCCTGAGGGACCGTGTTAGCCATCTATATCAACGGCTTATCGCCCCTCATATCAGGATAAAACATGGTATAAACGGTGTAGGGGCGCTCCTTGGAGCGTCCGCCTTACATCCGGTTAAAAAAATTACCATTAATTCGTTTAAAAAGCCGGAGGCGTGCCCTCCGGCTTTTTCGGTTCCATAGAAATTTATTCCAGGTTTCCATCATACGCAATCATAAATTTGCACGAACAATACGGCAGGTAATTTAGGCTTATCCAAAAATTGCGAGTTCTTTCCTTTAAATCCACCGCTAAGTTAGGTTAAATCAGATTATTACACAGCAAAATTGCACCGCTTTAACCATTGTTAATTTACAATTTAACTTAAAAATAGCAAATAATCACAATAAACACATCCAGACTTTAGTTGACGGGTAATTTTGATAGCATTTTGTCAGCAAAGATTTAACACTTGCGAGCATAAAGAAACGGTAAAAGCGAATTGCCAATCACCGTGAAAAACTGACAACACAGAAGCATACCTCTCGGCATGCTTTTCAGCTGCTACGCCTACCCCGCAGATACTCGCCTTCGGCTCGCTTCTGCGGGGTTACC
>CAZLJS010000218.1:0-3060 GCA_964559895.1 uncultured Sangeribacter sp. | reverse complement strand
CGTCGTTGCGCAGACGAGGCTTGATAGCGGCGCTGATGAAGTTCATGAAGAAGACTCCATACACGGCCTTGACGTCGTAATCCCAATAACCTTTGCGGCCTTGGTTGACGATAGCCGACGACATATAGTAGATGCTGCGTTCCTTGAAGTTGGGTTGTGAACGGTTTTGCATCTCCACTATGACGTGCTCCCCTGAGTCTGTAGTACAGTAGATGTCAAAGATGATGGTGCGGCTGTCGTCTTCGTCTCCTACCTGCTCCTTGTCAAGGTATTTGAGGTCTGTTATCTTTAGCTCCCCTTCGAAAAGCGTATTGAGAAAGCTTATGAGAATCGACTTGTGACGCTCTTGACCGAAGATGCGCTTAAACGCCATATCTGTGAATGGGTTAATGAATTTACTCATGGTGTTTTGTTTTTTCGTCTCATTGTTGGTTTAATGCAAAATTAGTAAATAAAATTCATTTTGGGAGCGAAATGTGAAAAATAATAGTTACCTTTGTTGTATATACCCCTATCAAGGAATAAAGGCAGCGACAATGAGCGAAACGATGGAAATGTCTGAAGAGATAAAGAACGCGTGGGAGTTTGTGGAACATACCGGAGTGAGCATTTTCCTCACGGGAAAGGCCGGCACGGGTAAGACTACGTTCCTGCGTCATGTGGTGAAAAATAGCAAGAAAACGATGATCGTAGTGGCGCCAACCGGTGTCGCTGCTATCAACGCAGGAGGCGTCACCATCCATTCCTTCTTCCAACTGCCGTTGTCGCCATACGTGCCGGGGATCTCGTTCAAAAGTAAATTCAATTTCAGCAAAGATAAGTTGCGCATAATCCGTGCGTTGGACCTGTTGGTGATAGATGAAATCTCCATGGTGCGCAGCGACCTGCTGGACGCCGTCGATAACGCACTTCGCAAATATCGCCGTAGCCATCTCCCCTTTGGTGGTGTGCAGCTGCTGATGATGGGTGATTTGCAGCAACTTACCCCTGTGGTGACGCCAGAGGAGGAGAACCTGCTGCGTGCCCACTACGACACTCCCTATTTCTTTGGTAGTCATGCACTTGCACAGATAGATTATGTGACTATAAACCTTTCGAAAGTATATCGCCAACAGGACCGGCGATTCGTGTCGCTGCTGAACCATATCCGAGAGAACACGCTCACTGACAGCGATATGAGGCTGCTTAACTCTCGCTATGTCAAGGGTTTCAAGCCCCGTAGCGACGAGGGGTATATCCGTTTGACTACTCACAATGCGTTGGCTGATAACTATAACGCTAAGATGTTGGCTTCGTTGCAAACGCCTGAGTATCAATTTGATGCTGTGGTGGAGAAGAACTTTCCCGAGAATGTCTATCCCACCTCCAAGACGTTGGTGCTCAAGCGCGGCACACAGGTGATGTTTATCAAAAACGACTCTGTCAATCATCGCTATTTCAACGGCAAGATAGGCACCGTGGAGAATATCGCCGACGACCATGTCTATGTGCGCTGTCCCGACGACAATAGCCTCGTAGAGGTGGAGATGGGGGAGTGGGAGAACGTGTCGTATAAGGTCAACGACAGCACCAACGAGATAGAACGCAAGGTGGATGGCGTGTTCCGACAATTGCCCTTGCGGTTGGCGTGGGCCATCACGATACATAAGAGCCAGGGCCTCACCTTCGACCATGCCGTGATAGATGCGGGAGCGGCGTTCGCTCCCGGGCAGGCCTACGTGGCGCTGAGCCGTTGCCGCACGCTCGAGGGGCTGGTGCTTGCCACACCACTGCGCCGCGACTCCTTTATTATAGATAACCGCGTGTCGGAATATATCAGGCATCAGGAGTATGAGATGGCGCGGAGCCTCAGCCGTATCGACACCATCAAGGAGACATATTTCCGCAGAATGTTGGTGGAGCTATTCACCTTCCACGACATCGGCGCCAACCTCGACAGGCTCATTCGCCACATGGAGGAGAATATGGGAAATGCATTTGCCATCACAGCGCGACGCCATAGAGAGGCAGAGGAGCGGATGCGCACGAACATAACCGCTGTCGCCAACAACTGGTGCCGCATGATAGAGCAAGCCCCCTATCCGTCGCTGTTTGGCGAGAACTTCATACAGCGCTATTTCAAGAGTTTGGCATATTTTAAGAAGGAGCTGGAGGATACCTTCAAAGCCCTGTTTGTAGAGGACACCAAGCTACGCAGCGGCAATAAGGCGCATCAGACACGTTTCGTGGAGACGCTTACGGCGTTGACACAGTCCTATGCCGAGAAATTGCTGATTATAAGCCGAATGGCGGTGAGCGAGGAGAGCTTCAATATAGCCAACTATCTGGAGGTTAAGCAGGATGCGTCGTTGAAAGCAACCAATGATAAAGTCAAGAAGAAAACCGTTGCCAAGAAGAGCGTTGCTACCCGCGCCAAACGAGGCGGCACATCTTACACCGACGATTTACCATATTAAGAGATGAAAAGACCAAGACCATTACACCAAGGGAGCCGAATCGCTCTCATCACACCGGCTACGGTGGTACGTGAAGAATTTGTAGCAGGAGCCGAGGCGATGATGCGTCGCCGCGGTTACGAGCCTGTGCGTATGCCTAATTTTGTTGTCGGAGGCGACGGCAGTTTCGCCGGTAGTGAAAGCGACAGAGTGGCTGATATCCTCGCCGCGTTGACCGATGATAGGGTTGATGCAATATGGTGTGGAAGAGGTGGTTACGGCACCGTACAGCTGGTGGGTAAGGTGCCCAAGACGGTGCTGCGTGAGAACCCTAAATGGATGATTGGCTTTTCGGATATCTCGGCGCTTCATGCCATGTTTTACCGCAACGGCATCATGTCGCTCCATGCACCGATGCTTCGCCGCTTGACTAAGGCTACGGAGCATGACTATGTGGTGGATAGCATCTTCGACATACTGGAGGGGAAAGAACAGGTGACTTACGAGACGGAATGGCATCCGTTGTCAGTACCCGGTGTGGCAAGCGGTACCTTAATCGGAGGTAACCTATCGGTGCTTACAGACCTTGCTGCCACCCCCTTTGACATGTTGGCTGCCGACGATG
>CAZLJS010000217.1:0-3088 GCA_964559895.1 uncultured Sangeribacter sp. | reverse complement strand
AGTGGGCAGCAAAAATACCTTTGCGCCGCGGTGGTAAACCCGAAGATATTGCAAACGTGGCATTGTTCCTTGCATCAGACCTCTCCAGCTATGTCAGCGGTCAGGTTATCCAAGTGGATGGTGGCATGAATATGTAATCAATCTAAAGTCACAGTTAGCTATGGCTAAGATAGCTATATTGTTGGGCGGAGGTGACGGCACACGTGCCGGAGGACCTCTGCCCAAACAATTTCAAGAGATATCGGGGATGACGGTGCTACAGCGCAGCGTGGAGGCGTTTCTCCATGCCGACCCCGAGACACGAGTGTTCGTAGTGCTGCACCCCTCATTTCTGGAGGAATGGGAGGATGTGGTAGAGACCATAGAGCGCAAATACAACTCACCAATCACGCTGGTTTGCGGTGGTAAATCGCGCTGGCATTCAGTGAAGAACGCGCTCACCATGATAGCCGAATATGGCGTGGAGGGTGGCGACATTATCGCCGTTCACGACGGTGCCCGCCCCTTGGTTAGCGATGATGTCATCAATGCCGGATGGAGTGCCGCCGAGCAGTATGGCGCCGCTATCCCCGTGATACCCGTCACTGATTCCCTGCGCCACCTCAATGGCGAGGAGTCGCAGTCGGTGATACGCCGTGAGTACGTGGCGGTGCAGACCCCACAAGTGTTCCGTGCAGAAACCATTTTGGCGGCGTATGAGAGGGAGTATTCCGATATTTTCACCGACGACGCGTCTGTGGTGGAGGCTAATGGTGGGAAAATCGCACTATTTGCCGGTGCTCCGGAAAATATAAAGATTACAAATCCGTTGGATTTTAAGATAGCGGAGGCGATACTTAGCGCCAAAGCGTAAACAGAAGAGATGATAAGACTTGCAAATACCGATATCAAATACCTGAAGGGTGTGGGTGAGGCGCGAGCCAAGATGCTCAAGAGCGAGATGGAAATCTCCTCCTATCGCGACTTGCTCTATACCTTCCCCTACCGCTATGTGGATAGGAGCCGCTTCTATCGCATCGCGGAGTTCACAGGAGATATGGCGTATGTGCAAGTGAAAGGCTCATTCATAGCATTTGTCACCGAGGGAGAGGGTAAGAAACGGCGTCTCAAAGGGCTATTCAGCGATGGAGAACGCACCATGGAGGTAGTATGGTTTGCCCGCATCAAAGAGATAGCATCGGCGTATCGAGTAGGGGAGAGCTATATCCTGTTTGGTAAGCCTACGCTCTACTACAACACCTGGAACATGGCACATCCCGAGGTGGATAAATTGGACCCAACGAAGGCCACACAGGGGCTTATGGGGCTCTATTCTTTGCCTGAGAGGGTGAAGAAGCGGGGGTGGACCATAAGGGCTACGCGCAAGCTAGTGCAGGGGCTGATAGAGACGCCGCTGTTTCGTGACTGTCAGGAGACGTTGCCGCAGAGCGTAGTGTCGGCGTTGCACCTGATGCCGCTCAAGGAGGCGATAGTGAATATGCACTTCCCCAGCTCCGTGGAGGCGCTTAACCGTGCCAAAGAGCGGATGAAATTTGAGGAATTGCTATATGTCCAGCTCCATATCCTGCGCTATTCGCGTCAACGTGGCGCCAAGATACGCGGACAGGTGTTCCCGCGAGTGGGTAATGCCTTCCTGAATTTCTACAACAATGTGCTCCCCTTCCCCTTGACCGGAGCGCAGAAGCGTGTCGTCAAGGAGATACACGCCGATATGATTACCGGAAAGCAGATGAACCGTCTGTTGCAGGGTGACGTGGGTAGTGGCAAGACGTTGGTGGCGTTTCTGACGATGCTGTTGGCCGTTGACAACGACGCACAAGCGTGTCTGATGGCGCCTACCGAGATATTGGCTACCCAGCACTATGAGTCGCTGTCGGAGTGGTGTAAGCCGCTGGGACTGAATATAGCGCTGCTGAAGGGCAGTTCGAGGGTGTCGGAGCGTCGCAAGATACACGCCGCCTTGGAGGATGGCTCGCTGAATATCCTAGTGGGCACACATGCCCTGATAGAGGATAAGGTGCAGTTTAAGAACCTAGGGTTGGCGATAAT
This sequence comes from uncultured Sangeribacter sp., assembly GCA_964559895.1. Lineage (GTDB taxonomy): Bacteria > Bacteroidota > Bacteroidia > Bacteroidales > Muribaculaceae > Lepagella. Next base: position 1,039 of record CAZLJS010000217.1, on the reverse strand, counting down.
CGACGAGCAGCACCGTTTCGGAGTGGCGCAGCGTGCCAAGCTGTGGAGCAAGAACGTGGTGGCGCCGCATATGCTGGTGATGACCGCCACGCCTATCCCCCGCACACTGGCCATGACCGTATATGGCGACCTGGACGTGTCGGTGATTGATGAGCTGCCTCCGGGACGTAAGCCTATCACTACCACGCTGGCATACCAGGAGAATAAGGAGCAGGTGTATAGGATGATAGGCCACGAGCTTAGTCTGGGACGCCAGGCATATATCGTGTATCCGCTCATCAAAGAGAACGAGAAGATGGATCTCAAGAGCCTCGAGGAGGGGTATGAGAGCATCCTCGGCATCTTTGGCAATAACTATAAGGTGGTGTATGTGCATGGACAGATGAAGCCCGACGAGAAGGATGCTCAGATGCAGAAATTCGTTAGCGGCGAGGCGCAAATCATGGTCGCCACCACGGTGATAGAGGTGGGAGTGAACGTGCCCAACGCTACGGTGATGGTGATAGAGAATGCCGAGCGGTTTGGACTGTCGCAACTGCATCAGCTACGCGGACGTGTAGGCCGAGGCGCGGATAGGAGCTATTGTATCCTGGTGTCGAAGGTGAAGATAGCCAAAGACACCCGACGCCGTCTGGAGCTGATGACGCAGACCACCGATGGCTTCCGCATCGCCGAGGAGGATATGAAAATGCGAGGCCCGGGAGATATGGAGGGAACACTTCAGAGCGGTTTGGCGTTTAACTTACGTGTAGCGAACCTTGCCACAGATGGCATAATCCTCTCCTCGGCGCGCGAGATGGCGATGAAATTGCTGGACCATTATCCTCAATTGTCGGGCGAAAACGTAGCGGTAGAGGGGGAATATGCCCGCCGTGAGCTGACTACGCTTTGGCATGAGCTGGAATACCGTTACGGCGGCACTAAAGATTGGTCGCAGATAAGTTGATAATCCATTGATATACAAGGTAAAAAGATTTAGGGACTCCTTAGTCAAAAATAGATAATATGAAAGAGAAACAGTTTCTCCCTTTAGTAAGAG
>CAZLJS010000216.1:0-3093 GCA_964559895.1 uncultured Sangeribacter sp. | reverse complement strand
TCGTCCGGTTATAGTATCTTTATTGGGGTTAGCGAGATGTTGTTTCCAGTTAGCTATTGCTACTTCTTTGCTGGCATTTGCATAGCAGTATTCACAAAGATGTGGGCAAGTGTTATATTCACCGATGTCCTTACTTTTCATGCAGCCACAGAATGTACGCTGTCCCTTGTCTTTGTTGTTTCCTCGTACTGCATATGTGCCATCGTCGAGTATTATTGCACCATCCGGCAGAGGTTCTACGTCTCCGAATAAATCTACCACAGGCATTTTCCTAATGTCTGCTTTAAGGAATTGCATCAATGCATTATCATTGTGGGCAATGCGAATGATAAGCTCATCATCAACACAACGATTATGCTCAACTCCCGGCAAGTCAGCTGCTTCGCCACAGGTGGCAAGCGTAAAATTCCAACCTTTATCTTTGTTCAGTTTGACTAATCGACCGGCAAATTCAAGCATTTGGTCTTTTGACCAATCAATGTAATTGATATGGTTCTTTTCAAGGTTAGATTTTACTTTGCGATATGATATTATATCGGCGAAACTGAACACAAGTTTCTCCGTATAATTTTTGAGTTGGTCACCGATATTTTCAATTTTGCCAAGCAGCTTATCCATATCGATATGGTCGGTAAGAATAAGCGGGTCAAAACGCCATACGACAGCACCTTTGCCAAGGCGGTCAACAAGCAACTTGAATGTTTCTATTCTTTCAGCAAGCGGTCTAACTCCACGCTCCAGTCCTTCTGCCTCATAGTCATTGAGCGTATATTGGATATAACAGCCAATGCCCCGTTCTTTAAGATAATCCAAGTGATTGAGCAGTGGACGTGGGTTCTTAGACCAGAACACTATAAATCTCGTGTCCTCATAGCCGACATAACTTTTTACGCCGTTAAAAGGATTAGTCCAAGCCGAATAACCGATTTTCAACCGATGGAAAAACCAATCAGCATAAAAAGCAGGTATATCGGTGCTCCGACTTGCCGAAACGACAACCGGAAAGGTCGCTTTCTCGACCATTCCGTTATCCAATGTAACTGTTCTGTTTTCTATCTTACTCATGATAAAATCCGTTTTTAGGCAGTTATGGCTCTGCGGCTATAGAATAAGAACTATTGCCAACCTGATATGGTGGAGTAGGCTCATGCGTTTTGAAATTTTCTACTTGACCAAGAACCTTTTCAAAAACCTCTTCATCCCATTCAGGCGGATAACCTTCGCGATAAATAAGGTCTGTCAAATCAGAAGATAACGTGCTACGAATCTTCGAGTTGTTGAGCCAATCGGCATACATAGATGAACGCGAAATGAGTATATTGATTTTCTTTGCAAGTTCTTTGCATCTCTCATCACTATACTCAAAGCCGTGACTATTGCGAACATCGACTAAAATATCATAGAATGCCTTCTCCTCGAACGAAATACCAAGCTTCCTAAATTCCTGTTTGTCAGTGTTTAGCTCATCAAAGATGCCACGAATACGGTCAGTCAATGCTGTAACACGGTCTTGTACAACATTGCTGATTGCTCCTACTGCATCTTGCGCAACGCCATTGACAAAAGTAAATTTGTCTCTATTGTGGTATTCTTCCAAAGTCTTTTCCAGCAATTTAGTGAAATGCTCAGCTCTGACCTTGTTTGTCTTCTTGTATTCCTTAATCGCTTTGCGAAGTAACTTAACAAGCAGCTCAAACTTAGTGCATGGCATTTTCACGTCTTCAAGCTCCTTCATGAAGTCATCGCTGTAAATGTCAATCTCATCCTTCATATCAAAGACGGTTTCAACATTATTACAGCTCAATGCCTCTTTTACCATCTGTTCAACAACACGATTCATAGACTCTACATCGTGTTGGCTATCAGATATTTTTGCTATATACGATGCAACGCCCATTAAACACTGTGCCCATGCGGTCTCCTCTGCGGTCAAACGTCCTGCCGGATTGCAGATGTTAAATGCGGAGCGCAGTCTGCGGATGTGGGCTTTGAAGAATGTTAATGCAGAAACGCCATCATACTTGTCCGTTAATGATAGTATGAATTCTGCGGCATTTCCTATGCACTGTAATCTTGCCAAAGCATTATCTCCAAAGAAAGGAGCGAAATCAAATCCGGCTGTCAAAGTCTTTACGGATTGAAGCTCATTGAGAAATGCTTCGTATGAAAGTTCAAGGTCGGAAATGTTTGTTGTTTCTCCATCACCATATTGCTTCATTGCCTTTAGCATATTTTCATGTATGCCAAGGTAATCAATGATATAGCCACATTCTTTCGTGTCACCACTTATAATATTCCCATCATCATCTCTCACTATGTTTGAGAATTTTCGATTGACACGGCTTATCGTTTGGATCAATGTATGTTTCTGCAATGGCTTATCATTGAAAAGCATTGACAGACAGGGCACATCGAAACCTGTAATCCACATGCTTACAACGATTGCAATGCGGAAATTGGATTTTTCTTCCTTGAAAAGTCTATCAAGGTTCTTGCGGTGAGCTTTATCGCCAAGAGCATCATACATTTCCTTATTGTCATCCTGTTCACGTGTAGCCACGATATTGACAAATGGAATGGGGTCAAGGTCTTTCAACTCCTTAGAGGTGAGTGTTGATTCATCTTCAAGTGTGCGGATAGGTTCGCCCCATGCCGGTCGATATTTCAGAATCAACTTGTATAGGTCGTATGCAATCCATCTTTCATTACATACCACCATTGCCTTTTGTAGAAGTTCCGGCTGCGCATCAACACGCCCCTCATAATATTCTATAATATCACGAGCCATGCGGTCAAGTCGATCATGATTGCCCAGAATTTCATTCAGGCTACTCATCGTTTCCTTGCTCTTATCAACGTCATCGGCAGACGCACCATCAGCTTCACAACGCTTATAATATGCTTCAATAAGGTCACTCTGAGCTTTGTCAAGATTGACACGTACCATGCGAGGTTGATACTTAATGTCAACAGTAATACCATCTTCTTTTGCCTGTCGCATACTGTACGTATCAACTATTTTACCAAACACGTGTACTGTCTCGTCAATAGGTGTTCCGGTAAAGCCTACATAGGTTGCATTTGGCAGCGCAT
>CAZLJS010000215.1:0-3102 GCA_964559895.1 uncultured Sangeribacter sp. | reverse complement strand
CTTGGAGGGGGCTGAGAATCCCGCTATCTCCTTCTATAATTACCGCATAGTACGCTCCGATAACGCCGCCAACGTGGGACTATACGTCATCCAAAACGGCGTTGAAAATAAGGTGAAAGAGTTCACTTACACCGATGGTGAATCGGGCTGGCAGCTTGAGGTTATCAATCTGAAGGAGTTTGTCGGTGAGGCGCCTATCAGCATTATGTTTAAGATGGAGGGCTCCAACAAGCAGGACGCTTATGCCGCCTTTGACTGCATCAAGGTGGATAACCTTGTGGAGAAAGACCTCATGGCAGGTACTTTGACGCTTCCCGCAAGTGTCCGCTCCGGCGAGGAATACACCGCTAATTTCTCCGTTGTCAACAATGGCTCACAGGACTCCGGAGCATATAGCGTAGTGCTGTATAAGGATGGCGAGGAGCTGGCACGTCAGGAGGAGACAGGTTTGGCAAGCGGCTCTACCAAGAGCTTTAGCTTCACCAATATGGCAGACAATTCCTATGCCGAGTCCTCTACATTCTATGCCGCTGTGGTTTACGACGAGGACCAGAACCCCGCCAACAACACCTCCGACAAGGTGAAGATGGCTGTGGAGATGGCGCAACTTCCTGCCGTGCCAAGCCTCGAAGGTGCTTACGACGAGAATAGCAATAGCGTGGCGCTCACATGGACCACTCCCGACTATGAGGTGCCCGATGGTATCCTCCGCACAGATGATATGGAGAGCTACAGCTACCCCGATACTCAATTTGGCGACTGGACCATGTTTGAAGATGACGCCCACTATACCTTCTATCTGAGCACTTACGGCTTGAATTCGGCATGGGACGGCGATAAGATGATCTTTCGCGTCATGGATCAGTCTCAATTGCTCTATGACCCTGCTACATGGTATGGCAAGCCGCATAGTGGCAATAAATACCTGATGTCGGTAGGTAGCAGCTGGTCTATCCGCGAAGATTGGCTCTGCTCGCCCGAGCTTAGCGGCAAGGAGCAGACACTGGAATTTTATGCCGTATCGCACCATATCCCCGATGATCCTTATGGCGAGGAGGGTGACGTGATCAAAGATCAAATCTTTGTATATGCTTCATTTACAGGTAATGCCCAGGAGGACTTTGTGATGAAATGTCTCACCTCACCCGGCGACAAGAGCACCGGCTATGAGCTCAACAACAGCCTCGCCAATGGCGACGACTACGAGAAAATTAGCGTCGATCTCCCCGAAGGTGCCACATATTTCGCTATCGTGGTCACCAACCCTGGTGGCAAGAGCATCGTCTTCCTCGACGACATCACATTCGAAGCTAAGCCGCAGAGCGTCCCCTTGACCTTAGTGGGCTACAACGTTTATCGTGACGACGAGAAAATCAACGCTGAGCTAATCACCGACAATAGCTATACCGACACCGCTGTGGAGCCCAACAAGAAATATCAATACTCCATCGAGGCTGTGTATAGCATAGGCAACGCCGACCGCGAGAGCTTCATCACCGTCGATACCACATCCAGCGGTATCGCCACACTCGTCAATGGCAAAGTCAGCGCCGTAGGTCTCCACGGAGCCATCGCTGTCAATGCCGCCGACAACGCTGATGTGGTGATCTGCGATGTCTCTGGAAAAATCATATATAATGGAAGAGGCGCCTGCCGCGTCAACGTCAACGCAGGCTACTATTTAGTTAGAATATCCACTGATACCATAAAGGTTTTGGTAAAATAGGTATTAATTCCACTAAGTTATGGTAGAATAGGTTTCGTTTAAATCAGACGGGTTATTTATCCACACCGACCCTAAGATGGCGCGTCATAAATCATGGTGCGCCATCCAATAAAAAACGAGCAGCTGAAAAAAAGGCTGCTCGTTAATTGTATTTAGAGGTGTGTCCCCTAGATTTGTCTGTTATTTCAAGCGACGAAGGATATCCTTAACAAATACCCAGAACTCTTGAACGGAGGGGATGTTTGCTTTCTCGTTGGGAGAGTGGATATCTTTCAAAGTAGGACCGAAGCTTACCATGTCGAGTCCAGGCATCTTCTCGAGGAAGAGACCACATTCGAGACCGGCGTGGAGAGCCTCTACGCGAGCCTCTTTGCCGAAGAGTGTTCTGAAGCTCTCTTGGCATACTTTCACTATTTGAGACTCGGTGTTGGGAGCCCAACCGGTGTAGATGTCTTCAGATGTAACCTCGCAGCCGATGAGCTGATAGAGGGATTTGAAGCGCTCTGCAGCTTCGTCGCGGCGGCTATCTACAGATGAACGGAAGTGAGCGGTGACTTCAATCTTGTTGTCGTCAACCATTTTCACGCTGGCAAGGTTGCAGGAGGTCTCTACGAGGCCCTCTACTACGCGCGACATACCTTGTACACCATTGGGGGTGGAGAAGATAGCTGAGAAGAGGTCGTTGGCCTCATATTCTGCGATGACGAATTCAGGTTTATCGGTAGCTTCCAAGGTGAAGGTGAAGTCCTTACCCTCGGAGTGGATGTATTCAGCGTGGATGAGCTCGTCGTATTCTTTAGCGAATTTCTCAAACTCCTCGGCAGCTTCGTGCCATACGCCTACCACAGCGGTAGCTTCGCGTGGGATAGCGTTGGGGAGACCGCCACCGTTGAACTCTGATAACTGGATGCCCTCAAATTTCTCTGATGCTTTCCATAGGAAGCGAGCGATGATCTGGTTGGCGTTGCCGCGGCCCAGGTTGATCTCCATACCGGAGTGACCACCTTTGAGGTGGCTGATAGTGACGCGATAGAATTTGAAACCTTCGGGCACTTCCTCTTTGTCATATTCGAGGGTGGCTGTGGATGCCATACCACCTGCGCAGCCGATCACGAGTTGACCGTGCTCCTCGCTGTCGAGGTTGAGGAGGATGGTGCCTTTCAGGAAACCGGGTTGCAAACCGTTGGCGCCGATGAGGCCTTGTTCCTCATCTACGGTGAACATAGCCTCGATGGGGCCATGCTCGATGGTGTCGTCGAGGAGGACTGCCATAGCGGTGGCGCAGCCAAGACCGTTGTCAGCGCCCAGGGTAGTGCCGTCGGCTTTTACCCAGTCGCCATCTACGATAGTGGTGATGGGGTCGTTGAAGAAGTCAT
>CAZLJS010000214.1:0-3141 GCA_964559895.1 uncultured Sangeribacter sp. | reverse complement strand
AGATAAAAGCCTCTGTGCTGAGGGCGCCAGCCCGAAGGTCCCAAGCGCTAGCCCACAGAGCCGCATCCCCAATATCGCCCGCATAGCCAATATCGTCCCTGCATCCCCAAAAGCTAGGGCGCGAGGCCTAGCTTTAACTGTGCTGAGGGCGCAAGCCCGAAGTTGCAGGCGTAGCCCCTTGTTGGCCATCCCCATTTGCGATGCAAATATAAAAGCGGGTGCGCCGTATCAGGCACACCCGCTTACTATGCAGTGTATCAGGGTTATTTCATTAGCTTGAGCACAGCGGCACCGCTACGCACGATATAAACGCCTGAGGCAAGCTCCTCAAGCGCATTAGCGAGGGTGACATCACGCTTCAGCAGCACACCGTTGACGCTATACACGCTAACCAATGTGTCGGAGGTGATAGGTGCCACCGCGATACCAGTTGTGGCATCATCATCCTCGATGGTCTCATCCTCTTCGCTAAGATATGTGAGCATGAAATTGTCGGCGCTAGCCATGCCGGAAGCGCTCACGGAGATAGTGCCCGCAGAGACATAGAATTTCACAGCTACCTCAGCCAACGCGCCATCCTCAGCGACGGCAGCCTCGCTCTCGACCTCGTTGGCAGTGAGCTTACCACCATTGGAGAGCAGCGCTTTCGCCTCATAAGTACCATTCTTAACCACGATGCCATACGTATCGGTGGATTGGCTCACGGCGCTACCTGTGAAGGTATAAACGCCATCAGCGTCGAGCGCCTCTGCGTTAGCCTCAACGCTGCCATCCTCCGCGGTCCAATAGGTATAATCACCCATCTCGAAGCTATTGTTGAGCAGCACATATCGCATATCGGCAGGGATTTGGTTCTGGCTCTTAGACGCGTTTGCCAGAGCGATATAAGTCATCTTAACCTCCTCGTCACCATCGCCCACGAGTTGACGATTGTAGTAACGCTCCTCGACTACAGAGTTGTCGTAGTTGTAGAGGCTCATCGCCTCAGCTTTCTCCTGAGCGTCGTCCATAGCCTGCTTAACCTTGACGTAAGCGGCGTTGTCCTCATCTGTGGGGCCCAGATATATCAAGCGGAAATTGTCGAAGGCAGACCACTTCTCAGAGGAGTTATGCTCCTTATTGATGAGAATGGATAGCTGATGGTCAGTGACAGTGAAGTCCGCAGTGGTGGTATATAGACCGGCGTTGAAGAACGCTGCGGCGCTAGCTATCGTGTTGGGCACATATTTGCCGTCAGACAAGATAGCATCGGCGTGAAGCTGCGTATCTTGCGCGTAATCAGCCATCATAGGCACGGGGATATTGGTGCCGTTGGCAGAGATGGTGAAGCTGCTACCGTCGCGTTGGAACGCTTGCACGCTGATGCGGTATTTACCATTGGGAAGGCCTTCGGCGGTCTGCGTCATGGTACCGTTGGACTTGGGCAACGAAGCTTTCTTATTATAGAACTCCACGATATAATTATCTGCCGCGGTGCCGTCGTTAAGGCCGCCACGGTTGACATTCAATCCATTGCTCTTGGAGATGGACCACTTGCTGTAATCGCCATCATTGCGGCTAAAATCGGCTGCCTTGATGAAGAAAGTAGCATCCTTGGGCGACGCCTCGGTAGCGGCATACAGCTCCTTGACAAGGTCATCTTGGCTGAGGAACGCCCATTCCTGCGCCGAGTCATCCTTCACATAAGCCTGCGCATAAACCTCATTGTTGTCCAATGCTGTTAGAGCCATGGTCTCGCCGTCAGCGTCGTAGGTCACCACATAATTGCCGTCATCGCTTTTGCTGACAGTGTAAACAGCTTTATCCGCGGCATCCATCCAGCTATCGTGGGAGAGGTAGCCGTAGGTAGTGTGGAGATAATATTGGTTATCCTCACCGGCCCTCTCCAGGGAGATATAGTTGCCGGTCTCGCCAACGATGGCGTGAGTGCCCCAATAGGAACCGGCAGTGAGGTATTCACCGCTCTTGACATTGCGCAGGTAATAGCTGCCTTCGCTGATATTGTTGGAGGTGTTTTGGATGGTGAAATCTATCACCACGGGGTAGTGGTCGGAGATAGAGGTGCCGTCGGCGTAAGAGAAATCGGTGTCGTGGAGATAGCTGTTGGCAGTAAGCACCACGCCGTTGGCGTCGTTATTATTGATATAGAAGACCTTATCTACCACCTCGCCCTTCTGTTGGCCCAAGTCGGAAGTCATAAGGGCGTCAGAACCATACTCCGGATAAACGCCGTCCCACTGGAAATCCACCCACGGGTCATGAATCTCAAAGCGCTCATCGGCATTGATTCTGTCGAAGAGGAGCTCCTTGAGTCTGTCGCGGGTATAGCGGCAATTGGTGTCGCCCATGATGAGGATAGGACGGTGGTTGTCTGACGCTAGGATCACATCCACTAACTGATTGATTTGCGACTCGCGCGCCGCGATATCCTCCGCGTCCGTCTCGGCGTCCATGTGGTGGATATATACGTCTATCGACAGACCGTTGGCCACAGTGACGCAATAATAGCGATAGCCCTTCATGATAAGCTCATCCGCGCCATTGGTAGTGTAGCCATTGGTGGAACTCCACTTAGTCCAAGCCTCGTTGGAGGCATTTATGCTCTTCTTCCACATCAATCCGAGGCCGTCGGTATTGATTTTCAACTTACCACTGAGGATGGTGTTGGAGGAGCTCACCTCACCGCGGTAGGTGCCTACGTTGTAATAATCCGAGATTCTGGATATCAGTTCATTGTGATAGTTAAAATCCTCTGAAACTGCAAAGAAATCCCAACCCTTCTGAGCTATAAGCTCGCTAATTCTCTCTGAGCCTGCTTCTCTGGCACCATCGGGGTTCAATGTGATATTGATAAGCCCCGCGATAGTGATGGAGGGTGGCAATCCGTCCACATTCAGGCAAGCTGCCTTAAAATTCTTTGTTTGTCCGATGCCGGGCAGCGATAACGCTGCCATACATGAAAACAACAATAGTTTCCTTAACATAGTGATAAAAATATGTGTGTTTAGTATAAAATTAGTGCATCAAATATCCGAGGCAAAGATAGCAACTATCAGCCATATACACAAATACCCCGCGCCATAACAGCGCAGGGTATCTATACGGTAATCTATTAGTGCAGGGTGCTATATGGGCGCTCTA
>CAZLJS010000213.1:1313-3153 GCA_964559895.1 uncultured Sangeribacter sp. | reverse complement strand
AAAGGATGGCTAAAGGCAAAAGCAGGTGCTTTTGAACTGAACAGCTCCGCACGGGAAAAGATGAGAAAAGAGGAACTCCGCGAGTGGAAAAGTGGAGGGAAGAGAAGCTGCGCACGGGAGATCGGTGGGGATGGCTAACGCTTAAAGATGCGATGGAGGATGCGCTTGGTATGCTCTCTGTGCAGTAATGCGCGCAGCCCATCTAGGATAAAGGGGGTAGATGAAGCAATGCTTGGTGACACGGCTGCAGCATAGGCTGATAAGATGGCTCGGAGGAGGTCGCGACGATGGGATAGGCGGATTATGTTTTTGAGGATCTGGTTGCGAGTTGGATGCTCAATGAAGCGAGTGCGGTTGGTGTCTATGAGTGTAAATCGGTTACCGTCCCAAAGGATGTTGGATAGGTTCATGTCTCCATGAAAGATGCCTTTGCGATGAAGCTCCGCTACAAATTGTGCCAGCTGCTTGACCAACGATGTATCGAAATCGGGGCGACGCAATAATGGGATCAGGTCCTGTGTATGATTGGGCAGGGAGATGAAGTATGCGTTGCGGACAAATGGTCCGGACTTAAGTTCTATATACGCCACCGGCTTGGGAGTGTCAATGCCGGCGTCCAATATTCTGTAACCGAAGTTGTAAGCGCGTTTGGCTTTACTTCCCTTAAACAGATACCCACAGCTGCGAAATATGTTGCATGGCTTAAACTTCTTGACGATGAATTCTTGGCCTGCGAAGGTGAACGATTTCACGATATTGCGACCGGAATAAATGGTCACGCCTTCTGAGCTGAAAATGTCAGGGATGCTTGCGATCTCCGTTTCCAGCGCTTTAAAGTCGTCAGCTATGGTAGTAATCTGTCTCATAATGGCTATTCAAGGTTAACGACGGTGATGCCAGCGCCACCGAATCTAACATCTTCATCGTGGAAAGATACAACGGCTTTGTAGTTCTGCAAGAAACCTCGAATTGCCACACGTAGAGCACCCGTGCCCGTGCCGTGTAGAATCCTGACGCGAGATGCGGAGAACTGCAATGCGTCATCAAGGAAATAAGTGATAGCTTGCAGCGCCTCGTCGGCACGAAAGCCTCTGACATCAATCTCATTTTTGAAATCCAATTGACGACGACGAGAGTCCTCAATAGTGGATGATGACAAGACGGACTTTGAGGCCGAGATATCCGGTTTGGGTGGCTGCGATGCTACAAGTGATTTCAACGGGGTGAAGGTTCTCAGCGCACCAAAAGCGACCTCCGCTTTATTACCCTGAATAGAGAGCACCTTGCCCACTACCCCACCGTCTGACATCCTGACGTAATCACCCACAGCTATCTGGCGCGTCTTCTGTTCCTGTTTCTGAGGATTATTATTTTGATGTTTCTGATGCTTGCGATTTGGGATATTGAGTAAATTGTTGACAGTCTTATACTCAGAAGATTGTTCTACCTGCTTGCGATAAGACTCCAGTTCTTTGCGCACCTGTTTGGTACGTTCTTTCTCTGCGGCAGCAGCTTTTATCTCCTTGATAGCATTCTCCACACGGGCATTAGCTGAGTCAAGCAATTCCTTAGCCTCGTGGCGTGCCTGACGTATAATCTCATTTCTTTTGGATTGTAGTTCTTCGGCCTTACCCTCCAGTTTCTCGAGGAGCGCATCGATTTTAGCCTCTTTCTCTTTGGCAGCCAGTCGCTTATTTGACCAATAGCGTCTATCTCTCGACAAGTCAAGGAGATATTTATCCATATTGACATAATCGCTTCCTACCAGGTCTTTAGCTTGATTGATGACGTCATCTGGCAGGCCGCTCTTTTTAGCGATTTCAAGGGCGAAAGAGCTACC
>CAZLJS010000213.1:0-1213 GCA_964559895.1 uncultured Sangeribacter sp. | reverse complement strand
TCATTCTCAATGGATTGCTCATCGCCTATATCGATAAATATGTTATCGAAGATACCCATTAATGAGTTGTAATATAGCGTTGGCAACATACCACACTGCATCATATATTGCAGAATAGCAACGGTTTTCAGGCATACCGACTTACCACCGGCATTGGGACCTGAGATGATAAGTATCCTCTGCTGTGCTGTCAGTTTGATATTTAGAGGTACTACTTTTCTATTGTGAGCGCGAAGAGATACGAGCAAGACCGGATGCGTGGCATGATACCATTCTAGCATAGGCTTGCCGGATATCTTTGGGAATTGCGCATCCATATCTATGGCTATCAACGCTTTAGCACGGATAAAGTCAACGTTGCCGGCATCAAAGGCAGCCTGAATGATCTCTTGAGTATAAGGACGTACAAGATTTGATAAGGAGATAAGGATAATGATAATCTCCTTTCGCTCCTCCATCTTGAGTTCACGGATACGGTTATTGGCCTCAACCACCTCAGCCGGTTCGATAAAATAAGTTTTACCGGAAGCACTTTGGTCATGTACGATACCGGATATTTGGCGCTTCATCGCCGCCTCAACAGGAATAACGAGACGTCCATCGCGCATCGAAGGGGCAGTATCGGACGATATGAAACCTTGGCTTACGGCACGTTCGATGACACGGCGCATCACGCCCGACATAGATGCGGAAGCGGATACCATTTCACGACGGATCTCTGCCAAATGAGGCGAGGCAGTGTCTTTGACTTCTCCATATTGGTTGACCACTTTCTCTATCTCTTTTCTCACCATGGATAGATCGGGCAGTGATGAGAATTGCTTGGTCAGTTCAGGAGCATTGACAGCTCTATCCTCGTCAGAATTGAAGAACACACGCAACTCCCCTATCGTCTCCAAGAGCCTCATCAACTTGAGGAACTTATCAGAGGCGATATGGCTACCTTCAGCTTTAAGATGCAGAAGGTCCTCAGCGGGGTCATAAAGGTTGTTAAGGGGTACAGCGATGCCGGAGGAGATTATCTCCACCATCTCTTTAGTCTGCGTGAGTAGCGATATAATCTTCTGTTTGTCGTTAAGAAATTTCATATTGGCACAATGTAATCTGCCAATATTTGACAAACATTTGGCTTCAACCATGGCGCGCAATGAATTGAAGCCTATCTTGGATTCAAAATCTGAAGGATAAATAGTCATTTCAACTGCAAAGGTAG
>CAZLJS010000212.1:0-3166 GCA_964559895.1 uncultured Sangeribacter sp. | reverse complement strand
CACCACTCCGACTACCGCATAAAGTATCTGGCTGCCGAAGCGGTCTATGCTGTTCCACTTAAGGGTGCGCGCTGTGCGCAGTTTCAGGCCCGCGTCTTCCACTTACTACATCTGTATTAGCTTACCACCACCCTTCTTCTTAATCTCAGTAGGGGTGCCTTTATAGTATATCTTGGTGGTGCCCAGACCTTTAACGTATAGTGAGCCTTTGGGCGCGCAATAGATGCTACCCGTGCCCATGATGGAGCACTCCACGTCGGTAGTGTTAAGCTCGTCGGCACGTATCTCGCCAGTGCCGACCATCTTATATTTGGCAGCAGTGCTCTCTCCGTTGATGGTCAACGAGCCTTTGCCGGTCTTTATCTCAGCCTTCACAAGGGTGCTATTCACATTATTAACCACAAGGGTACCATTACCCTCCACCACGGCTTTAAACTCCACAGAGGGTGTGGGTGATTCCACGCGGGTGGTGAAGCTAGCTGAATTCTCCACATAATTAAGGTATGCTGACGAGAGATATATGGTGGGCAGGTTGGCCTTACCCAACGCCTCGGATGTCACCTGCACCTTCAGCGTCCCTTTGCCATTGTTGGTGAAGATAAACGCATCCACAAACTCACGCTCTGAGGTGAAGTTGGCATACCCCACGCTATCGGGGTTGCAGGTCCACACCACATTCACATTGTCAAGCACCTGGAGGCGGTTGAAGTCCCCCACATTTAGCTCGTAATCATGCACTTCGGCGGAGAGGCTCAGCACAGACGCCATCAGCACTCCCAACATCATGATTATCTTTCTCATCGTTTTTTTCCTATTAGTTAGTCCTTAATATTCTGTTTATAAGTATTTCTCTTCCACCTCATCGAGGATATCGAGCAGCTCCTGATGAGTCTCGGCACGGAGCATCTTTATACGCATCGGTTTAAAGTTGTCGATACCTTTAAACAGCGGTGTCGCAGCCAAGTGACGACGGATATGCAGTATTCCGCGGTACTCGTCGATGCGCTCTATGCTCTCTGATATCTGGCGTTTGAGTAGCGAGAGCTTCTCCTTGACGGATATCTCCGCCACCACTCCGGTGTCGATGAAGCTACGCATCTCACGGAAAATCCATGGCGCTCCGATGGCACCACGGCCCACCATGACGGCATCCACACTTGTCTCCTCGAAACGGGCGGCAGCCTGCTGTGGCGTAGTGACGTCGCCGTTACCGATGATAGGTATCTCCATGCGAGGATCGGCCTTCAGCGCCTTGATTAGCGTCCAGTCAGCCTCTCCGGTGTACATCTGTGAGCGGGTGCGGCCATGCACTGCCAGCGCTTTGATGCCGCAGTCCTGGAGGCGTGGCCCAAGGTCGCAGATGATCTTGTTCTCACAGTCCCAGCCCAGACGGGTCTTGGCGGTGACAGGTAGCGACACGGCATTGACCACACGGCGGGTGATGTCGAGCATCTTATCTATGTCGCGGAGCATACCCGCTCCGGCACCTTTGCCTGCAACTTTCTTCACCGGGCAGCCGAAATTCAGGTCAATGATATCCGGTCCTGCCTGCTCCACGATCTTGGCAGCCTCCGTCATCGCTTCCGGCTCTCTGCCATAGATCTGTATCACCACGGGGCGCTCGGCGTCGTTGACGCTAAGTTTCCTGGTGGTGGAATTTATATTGCGTATCAGCGCCTCCGCCGACACGAACTCGGTATATACCATCGAGGCTCCCATCTCGCGGCAGATCAAACGAAACGACGGATCGGTAACATCCTCCATCGGTGCTAACAATACCGGCTTCTCGCCTATATCCACTTTACCTATTTTCATATATCAAATTACTCTTTACTATCTAATATCTACTATCTAATATCTATTATCTACTCCCAAGTATCCGGCATCTATCTCAGCGTCAGGCAGCAAGGTCCCGACTGCAACAGTGTCTCAGCCACGGCACGCAGTTCCTCGGCGGTAAGCTCCATGATGCGGCGACGCGTGAACGCTATGTCGTGAATCTCGCCATAATAGAGCAAGCTCTTGCCCATAGCCATTGCCTGCGACTCCTTATGGTCGGAGCTAACGGAGAGTTGTCCGGCATACTGCTGTTTGACCTGCTGAAAGAGCCTCGGTTTAATCGGGGCCTCCGCCAATCGTTCCAATTCTCTACGGATAAGCTTCTTGCCGCGCTCCACGCTGTCGGGATCCGCTCCGAAATATATCTGCATAAGTCCGGAATTGCACATCAGCGCCACCGAACTATCCACGGTATAAACCATGCCGCGCTTCTCACGCATCTCCTGGTTGAGGCGCGAGTTCATGCAGGGGCCACCCAGGTAATTGTTGAGCAGCAACAGCGCATGGCGTCGCGGGTCGTTGCGCGTGAAGGTGCGCATACCGACTATGGTGTGTGCCTGGTGGCCATCCTTGTTGATGGTGGTGTCGAAACGCTCCACCATAGGTGGCACGGCGCGTATATGATCCGGCATCTCATATTTCAAGAAACCGAAGTATTTGAGACAGAGGCGCTCCACCTTCTTATGATCCGACGGATCGGCACAGTAGAACGACATATTTTTCGGCACGTAATACCTCTCTATGAAGCCGCGGCAGCTGTCGGGAGTGAGGCTACGCACACTCTCCGGAGTGCCTAATATATTGTGTCCCAGACCACTTCCGGCAAATATCATATCCTCAAACTGGTCATAGACGGAGTCGCTGGGGCTGTCGAGATAGGAGTTGATCTCCTCTATCACCACCTCTTTCTCACGCTCTATCTCAGCCAATGGGAAATTGGAGTAGCCTATGATGTCGGCGAGCAGATCCATGGATCGCTCCAGATACCCCGCGGGGGCGTTGGTATATACCATTGTCTCCTCCTTGGTAGTATAGGCGTTGAGCTCGCCACCTACACACTCCATGCGGTTGGAGATATGCCACGCACGGCGCCTACGCGTCCCTTTAAACAGCGTATGTTCCACAAAATGAGCCAGTCCCTGCTCATCGTCGCCCTCGTCGCGGCTTCCGGCGTTGATAACCATGCCGCAATACGACACATAGCTATCCGTGCGCCAATGCACACACCTTAATCCATTAGGAAGTGTGAATATATGAAAATCTTTCTCTTGCATTTATTTTGCTCTTTCCTAATTTGCAAAGTTACGAATTTTTCTCTAAATTTGTC
>CAZLJS010000211.1:0-3171 GCA_964559895.1 uncultured Sangeribacter sp. | reverse complement strand
AGCGAAGCCAAACATGCCAATCGCAGGTGAAAGGAAGTTGTTGGTTGACGCAGCCTCTACTAGCAATGTGCCAATGATAGGACCGGTGCAGGAGAATGATACAAGCACCAAGGTAAACGCCATGAAGAATAAGGATAACAGACCCGTAGTGGCATCTACTTTTGCGTCCATCTTGTTGGTCCATGATGCAGGAAGTGTCAACTCAAATCCACCAAGGAATGAGATGGCGAATACTACCAAGAGGAGGAAGAAGATGATGTTAAAGATAGCATTTGTAGCCAAATCATTTAGTGCTGAGGCTCCAAATACAGCTGTGATAATCAAGCCAAGAGCCACATATATAACTATGATGGATAAGCCGTACATAGAAGCTGTCATCACAGATTTCTTACGAGAACCTTTCTTCTGTTTAAGGAAGAAACTCATGGTCATAGGTATCATAGGCCAAACACAAGGAGTTACGAGCGCGAGCAAACCGCCGATGAAACCGGCTATAAATATATATAGAAGGTTGTTGTTCTCAGCGCCTTTATTTTCCGTATATTGGTTAAACTCGGCTTCTACATTTTCCCATAGATTGTTGTCCATGTTTTGGCTTGAAGCCAAAGAGTCAGGTAGAGCTATTGCCGCTGTTTCCGGTTCTTCGGTCGCGGTGGCAGTCTCCTCTTCGGCAGCAGATTCTTCCGCTACTGGTTCCTCTTTGCCTGTGAGTTTAGCTTTGCCTGTAAGTTGTTTAGAAAAGTTCAAAGGCATACAAGCACCGTCTTGGCAGGCTTGACCTTTGAGCTCAACCTTCAAAGAGAAGGTTTCTGCGGTAGGTTTGAGTTTCTGTGTGAATTTTACTGATCCGGTGA
Organism: uncultured Sangeribacter sp.; assembly: GCA_964559895.1. Classification (GTDB taxonomy): domain Bacteria; phylum Bacteroidota; class Bacteroidia; order Bacteroidales; family Muribaculaceae; genus Lepagella. Next base: position 2,317 of record CAZLJS010000211.1, on the reverse strand, counting down.
AGAAGTGTTCATCAACTTCAAACACATCGTTGTACTCTTTGGAGTACGCCTTGTTTGCTACAGGTTTGCCGGATAAAGAAACCCCTTTCAAATCTTCAAAGAAGAATTGCAATGGTACAGGACCACCTTCGGGAGAAGATGGCGCATAAAGGTGAAAACCGGGAGCAATAGTGGCTGAGATTACCAGCTCCGGATTTTCGGTGCCTGAATTTTTAATTTCTGCACTCCAAGTTACCGGGTCTGCCTTGGCATTAAGGCTTACCAGACTCAACAGTAGGAGTAAGAAATAGGTCAGTCGTTTTGTCATATTATTTTACTATTAAAAATTTCGAATCTATTTGCGGGTAAAATTACAAAAAAAAATATAAATAATAGCATTTTTAAATAACAAAGTGACATAAAATTTGCTTTGTACTTTAAAATTTCTAACGCTATGAAAGCGAAACGCAAAATATTTAATGCAAAATATTTGCATATTTCCATTTGTGTTCGTATATTTGCAATCAGAATATAAACTCTTAAAATTAGTCTAATAACAATGAAAACAAAACGACTATTGCTCGGAGACGAGGCATTCGCTTTGGGATGTATAGATGCCGGATTGTCGGGCGCTTACGCCTATCCCGGCACTCCATCTACTGAGATTACTGAATTTGTACAAGGTTCTCCATTAGCTCGCGAGCGTGGTATCCATTCACGTTGGTCTTGTAATGAGAAAACTGCCTATGAGGAGGCATTGGGAATGTCATTTTGTGGTAAACGTTCTATCGTTTGCTTCAAACATGTAGGTCTCAATGTAGCAGCCGATCCATTTGTAAATTCTGCTATGACCGGCACTAACGGCGGTATGATAGTGGTTTCTGCAGATGACCCTTCAATGCATTCATCACAGAATGAGCAGGATTCACGTTTTTACGCAAACTTCGCCTTAATGCCTGCCCTTGAGCCATCTTGTCAGCAAGAGGCTTATGATATGGCTAATCATGGCTTTGAACTATCTGAGAAATATCATATCCCTGTGATGCTCAGGTTCGTGACTCGTTTGAGCCACTCTAGAGGCGTTGTTGAGGTTGTCGATACGCCTAAGGAGGAGAATACTCTTTCTTATCCTGAAAACTCTCGTCAATGGGTGCTTATGCCGGGTAACTCCCGCGTACGCTACAAAGAACTTATAAAAGATTTCGAGGCTTTGCGCGCGGAGTCTGATAATTCCCCGTTTAATAAATACACTGAAGGTACTGACAAGAGCGTGGGTATTGTCGTTTCCGGCATCGCCTATAATTATCTTATGGAATTGTTCCCCAATGGTTGCCCGTTCAATGTGTTGAAAATTTCTCAATATCCGCTTCCGGCTAATCTCCTGAAAAGATTGAATGAGGAGTCTGAGACTGTGCTTGTCATTGAAGAAGGCCAGCCATTTATCGAAGATCGCTTGAGAGGTGAATTTAATCTTCGCAATAATCTTTATGGTAAGTTGGATGGTACACTTCCCCGCACCGGAGAGTTGACACCTGACGCTGTAAGAGAGGCCTTGCTGAAATTGAAACCTACTATGGCGGAGCTTCACAAAGAGGAGCATGCCGAAATTCCAAGCATCGTTGCCAACAGACCACCGGCATTATGCCAAGGCTGTGGCCATAGAGATGTGTATCATGCACTTATCGACACTATGAAAGAGTATGAGTCTCCTAAAGTATTTGGCGATATAGGTTGCTATACACTTGGTTGGTTGTCACCGTTCAACGCTATCGACACTTGTGTTGATATGGGCGCTTCAATCACATTGGCTAAAGGTGCTGCAGATGCAGGTCAACATCCATCTATCGCTATCATTGGCGACTCTACCTTTACTCATTCAGGTATGACCGGTCTTCTTGATGCTATCAACGAGAATACTAATATGGTGCTGATTATTTCAGATAACCTCACCACAGGTATGACCGGTGGTCAAGATTCACAAGGTACCGGAAAACTTGAGGATATCTGCCTCGGTCTTGGCGCAGATCCCAAACATGTGAGAACTATCGACTCTTTGCCGAAGAACTACGAAGATATGAAGCAACTCTTTAGAGAGGAAATCGAATATAATGGTTGCTCCGTCATTGTATCTCGCAGAGAATGTATTCAAACAGCACGCCGCCATGCCGGTAAAAAGAAATAATCTAGACATGAAAACAGATATAATTTTAGCAGGCGTAGGAGGTCAAGGTATCCTTTCTATAGCTACCATCCTTGGAGCAGCCGCTCTTAAAGAGGATCTCTATATCAAGCAAGCAGAGGTGCACGGCATGAGCCAACGTGGCGGTGATGTGCAATC